>JAPKGY010000370.1 GCA_026647385.1 Phycisphaerae bacterium
ATCGATCCGAGCTTGCTCGATGTCCCTCGCCAGGTCCTTGAGAGCGCCTTCGAAGCCCCGCCGTTCTTCGAGCTGGCAGCGGATTCGTTTGTCTTGACGGTCTTGCTTTCAGGGCCGGCTCTCAGGGCCGGCGACGAGGCCGCCACCAACCCGCCAATGGCTTTCTTGATGACACTTCTTCTGGTTTCCATCTTGAACCGACATTTTCTCTTTGATCCGGCCCGGCCGCGCTCCCGGACCGTACAGGCCTCTCGTACCGCACCCCATCCATGTCAGGCAACATGCCTTCCATATTGATAACAATCCTCACTCCACCATCCCGGCCTCAGGTATCCAGCCCGGGAAAACGGTCCTTATCGTGCATGCGAACGTAGTGTAGTGCGTCGTGCAGGTCGCATCCTATCCGTTTTGCCCCGTCGCGTGCAACCGGGGGGGCGCACGCGTCACCGCCAGACGTGAGAATGCGTAGGATGCTCCAATTCGGACGCACTACACGGGTGTTGCTCCCGATCGTGTGGATCGGATGCAACTCACAACACCGACCGGCTGCGACGTGAAACCAACAGGTAGACAAAGAAGACGCCGCCGATCAGGCCGGTGAACACACCGACGGGGATCTGGCGGGATTCGCCGCCGATCCACCAGAGGGCGTTTCGCGCGACCAGGTCGCACAGCGGCAGGAAGCAGGCGCCGACCAGGGCACAGACGGGCAGCAGTCGGCCATGGGTCGCACCCACCAGCGAGCGGCAGATGTGGGGCACGAGTAGCCCGACGAAACCGATCGGGCCGCAGTGGGCGACGACCCCGGCGGTCAGTAGCGAACCGGAGAAGTAAACGAGCCGGCGCGAGCGACGAACCGATACCCCCCTTCCGGCGGCGAGAGTTTCACCCATCATGAGCAGATCGAGATCCCGGTGCAGCCAGACCGCCACACCCCCGGCGACCGCGGCCAGCGCGAGCACCTCGTAGACGGGGTCCATCCCCACGATCTCGAGCGAACCCATCATCCAGCGCATGATCTGATCGGCGTCGCGGACGTCAGCGAGGTACATGATGAGCACGACGAGGGCGGAGCTGATGAACCCGAGCGTCAGACCGGCGAGCAGAAGGGCGGCCGACCCGTAACGCCGGGTCGCGCCGGCGATGAGATAGACGATGGTCACGCAAACGATCGCGCCGATGAAGGCTGCCCCGCTGACCGCGGATGCGCCGTGCCACAGGCCGGCACCGAAGGCGAAAGCCACGGCTGCCCCGAGGGACGCGCTGCTGGAGACGCCGAGCGTATAAGGCGAGGCGAGCGGGTTGCGAAAAATCGCCTGGAACATGGCACCGGCCACCGCGAGCGACGCACCCGCCAGCGTCCCCACAGCCAGTCGGGGCACCGGCAACGTGAGCATCAGCCGCCACATCTCCAGAACGGGCCTCGGCCTGCCGGCCGCTTCGCGCCAATAGTCAAACAGGCTCACGCCGGTGGTGCCGAGCAGGAGGGACGCAGCCGCGATAACCGCCCAGACCGCGGCCAGGCCGATGAGCCACGTCCGGAGGCGGGTCATGGAGCCGCCTCCCACCTCGGATGGAGGGAAAAAGAACTACCGGCCCCGTGGTGCAGATCGAAGGGCGTGCCGAAAAGCCGCTCGAGCCGGGCGGTATCCCGCAGCGCCTCGACCGGCTCCTCGAAGAAGACGGCCCCTTCCCGCAAGGCGAGCACTCGTCCGCCCAAGGCGAGCGACAGGTTCAGGTCGTGACAGATCACCACGAGCGTTCGCCCCTCGCGGCTCAGGGCGCGCAGGATTCGCACCACGTCGGACTGATGGGCCGGATCGAGCGCGTTGGTCGGTTCGTCGAGAAGCAGGGTCGGCGTCTGCTGAGCGAGGGCGGCGGCGATCCAGACTTTCTGGCGCTCGCCGCCGGAGAGCGTTTCGACGGGGCGATCGAGGAAGGCTTCGACCCGGCAGGCGCGGACCGCCTGCGCGACCGCCCGGCCATCGGCTTCGCCCGGCGACGCCATCGCGTCGAGGTGCGCGTACCGACCCGCTTCGATCACGTCGCGCACGGTGAATCCGAGATAACCCTCGTAGATCTGGGGAACGTAGGCCAGCCGCCGAGCGATGTCGCGGCGGCGAAAGCGATCGATCGGCCTGCCCTCGATCCGCACATGGCCCCCGTCGGCCCGCAGCAGACCGGCCAGCGCCATCATCAACGTCGATTTCCCCGCCCCATTCGGCCCGATGATCGACACGCACCCGCCCGCTCCGATCCGAACCGACACCTCGCGCAGCACCGTCACCCCCAACCGCCGCACCACGAGTCGATCCGCTTCGAGCGTCATGGGGAAAATGGTACCCGTGACGCACGAGGAACGTCAAAACGCGGTAGATCTGGAGCTTCTCGGACCACGATCTGGAAAACCCTGGCGTCCGCCTGACCGTCTGAATAGAACAAGCTGGATGGCGAGCCTATGTGACCGCATCATCGCACTGATCGTGGAAGGTCGATGGGGCCTGTGCTGGCACGCCAACGAGTCCATACAGGAATGAATGATCGAGATCTGGCAGGTGGTCGCCCTGACGCCAGAGGGCCGGGTGCTGAGAGAGACACCAGATGCCCGGCCGCGTCCTCAGATCGAGATTGAGATCATCTTGCCGGATAAGGTTCGTGCGAAAACAGTGTGAGCCTTTGACCGGCATCTGAACAAGGCGATTCTGGTGACGATCCATTTTTTCACGCGAGGATGAGGATGCCGACCATGCAAACCGAGACAAAGATCACGAGCATTCGCCGCGGTCGATATCTCGTCGAAGTCCCGATCCAGGTCAGCTACTCGCCGGACGCTCCCGAGGATCCGATCATCGACTCCAAGACGGCCCAACTCCTCGATGAGATTGCTCGGCACGCCGCCACCGGCGACGCAGCCTGGCTCAAGCAGTACGGCAAGGTTTACGAACTCGTCGAAGCATAAGTCAGCGCAGTCCCATTTCGGTTTTCGGCGTTCGCCACGGTGAATCTGCGATTTCGGCTTTTCGACTTTTCAGAACACGAACCTGTCCCCCGCCAGGCGCTGTTTCAGCGACGTCATGAGGGCATCCTCGTCGGCCTCGCTCGGCGCGTGGTAGGTGACGGAGAACCGCAGGTACGCCCCGGCGTCGTCCCAGGGGACGGTGCAGATGGACCGCTCGCGGATGAGGAACTGCGAGCATTCCTCGGCATTGGCGAATTGCGGGCCGCCCTCGACGCCTTTCGGAGCGGCCACGTACAGGAAGTATGTACCTCCCGGCATGCGGGCGTCGAAGCCGAGGGTCTTCACCGTGTCGACAAGCTTGCGCAGGCGACGTTCGTACTTCGCCCGGATCGCGACGGAAATCTCCGGATGGCGCAAGGCGACCACGCCCGCCTTCTGGATGGCCATGAACTGCCCGCTGTCGCAGTTGTCCTTGACGTCGGCGAACGCACGGACGATCAATGCGTTGCCGGCGACGAACCCGAGCCGCCAGCCGATCATGTCGAATCCCTTGCTCATCGAGTGGACCTCGACGCCCACGTCCTTCGCGCCATCGACGGCGAGGAAGCTGAGCGGCTTGCGGCCATAGGTGAGCATGATGTGGGCGGCGTCCTGCACGACGACGATATCGTTGGCCCGTGCGAAGTCGATTACCTTGCGGTAGAACGCTTCGTCGGCCAGCGCGCCCGTCGGGCTGTTCGGGAAGTTAATCACGAGCAGTTTCGCCCGGCGGCGAATATCCTCGGGGATCGAGTCGAGGTCCGGCCGGAAACCGTTCTTCGCCAGCAGCGGAAGCTTGAAGACCGATCCTCCGTAATACTGCGTGTGCGTCCCCGCCACCGGATACCCCGGAACGGTCATCAGGGTGATGTCGCCCGGATTGATGAACACCGCGGGCAGCATCGCGAACGCGGGCTTCGAGCCGATGCAGTGGTTGACTTCGGTCACCGGATCGATCGTCACGCCGAACTGGCTCTTCATCCATTCAGCGGCGGCCTGCTTGTATTCGGCGATGCCGTTGTCGGCGTAGCCGCGGTTCTCGAGCTTGTCAGCCTCGGTCTTGAGCGTCTCGCGGACGACCGGGGCGGCCATGTCGTCGTTCTCGCCGATGCCGAAATCGAGCAAAGGCCGATCCGGAAAGTCCATGATCGCCTGCCGCTTGGCCCGTTTGATCTTCTCGAATTTGTAGATCTCGCTGCCCTTGCCGTAGTTGATCCCGCCGATCCGATCGGCGAACAGCTTCTGGAAATACGAGTCGCTCATGATCCTGCTCATCCTCGCCGGCCACCGGGGAAGGCCGTCCGAACCGGCTCGCCCCATTGAAAAACGAGGCGATATTCTAATGCGGCGCCGTCCGGAGGTCCACGCGACGCTCAGATCTCTCCGCCCAGGGGTGTGGGACAGATTCGACGGTTCCATAATGAATTGAGCGTGATGCGAGGCATGGTTCGCCGCGGCGACCCATGCCACTCTTGAAAGGCCTTGATCGCGCCTTGCCGGCGCGCGCGAGATCGGACAGGAGTCCGTATTACGGACGGGATCAATCCATGAGCGAGGCTTCCGCCGTCTCGATGTGCTGAGGCAGCTCCTCGAGCAGGTGCTCGACATCCGCCTGGGTCAGGCCGATGGACTCGAGC
>JAPKGY010000371.1 GCA_026647385.1 Phycisphaerae bacterium
GGGCGCCTGGCTCGTCCCGGAGGCCGGGAGCGCCGACCTCGTCCTCGAGGGGGGCGCCGCCCTCCGCGGGGTCGTCCGGGAGGCCGGGGGCGGTGGACCGGTCCCCGGGGCCGCCGTCCACGTGCTGGTGACGGGGAGCGGCGGGGACTCCCGGACCTCCGCCGTCGTCCTCGCCGATCCCGGGGGGCGGTTCGAGGTGGAGGACCTCCCCCCGGGACGGGTCGCCTCCCTCCGGGCGGAGAAGCCGGGCTGGGCGGGGGCGGCGGAGGCGCCCCCCGCGGACCCCGTCGCCTCCCTCCTCTCGAAGGGGAGGACCCTCTCTCGCGACCTCCTCCTCCGCCGCGCCGCCTCCAGGATCCGCGGCCGCGTCCTCGGGCCGGAGGGGAGGCCGGTCGCGGGGGCCTCGGTGAGCGCGTCCAGCGAGGGGTCCTCCTCCTGGCAGGGCCCGGGAGCGGTGGTCCGCACCGGCGCCGACGGCGCCTACCTCCTCCGGGGACTGCCCGCGGGGTGGGCGCGCGTCCACGAACGAATCGAAGCGGCATTTACGGCGGAAGGCTCACGGGATCTCCCGGCGGTCATCTGCTACGAGAGCGTCTTCCTGCGCGATCACTGGTCGCAGTTGACGCGGCATCCCTGGTGGTACCTGCACGCCCCCGAGCCTGAACGGCAAGTCGCCTGGTCGCGGGACGTGGCGGCCGGCATTGGTCAGGACTGGCTGCAGATGTTCCCGTGGACCTCCCTGGAAGACGAGGAGTACCGGACGATTGAGATCCAACCGGACGGCGTGTTTGTGCTCGATCGCCGCACCGGTCGGCGCGAGGAGCTTGCAGAGCCAACGGTCGGCGGAGCGGGATCCGAGTGGGGGCAACCCGCCACGCCGACGAACTTGCCGGAATCACCGGAGGAAGTCGACGCGCGGATCCCGGTTCCGGGCGAGGGGGAAGGAGACACGGTCGCCATTGAGAATCGGCGTCGTGTGGCGGCTGCGGTTCGGGAAGCCCTGGGCAAGACAATCTGGCTCTACCGACACGTCTCAAGCCCATTCTGGAAGACTTACGATCTATTCGGTTTCGAGGGCCTGATGACGCTGACGGCCACGCGGCCTGAACTGGTCAAGCGCGCCTGTGAGCGGTATCTGCAGGCGGCGTTGCGAAACGTGCGTGAGGCGGCGGAACACGGGGCGGCCGGGATCTGGATCGAGGAGTGCTTCACGGACTTGATCAGCCCGGCGGCGTATGCCGAGTTGAATAAGCCGTTCCTCGGGCGGTTGATCGACGCGATCCGCGAGGCTGGCATGAAGAGCATTTATTACTTTTGCGGCAACCCGGCCGGCAAGTGGGACCTCATCCTGTCCATGAACATGGACGCCCTGGGCATGGAGGAGAGCAAGAAGAACTTCCGGACGGAGATCGAGGAGATCGTCGAGCAGGTGCAGGGGCGATGCACCCTGCTGGGGAACCTGGACGCCGTCGGCGTGCTGCAGAACGGCAGCGAAGAGCGGCTTCGGGCGGAGATCCGGCGGCACGTCGAGGCCGGCCGGCGCAACGGCAGCCGGTTCATCCTCAGTCTGGGCAGCCCGGTCACGCCCGACACGCCGGTCGAGCGGGTGCGGCTGTACTGCGATCTCGCTCATGAACTCGGCTCCGGGGGCTGAGGGCCTCCGCTGGTCCATACCGGCGGGTACGGCTGCTCTCAACCGGTGAGGGGTCCATGAGGGTTTCGGGCGGTCCGGCGATGACCCGCCTGCGTGGGTGGCATGAGCTAACAACTCAAACTGACCAGATTGTATCTGTTGGGACGCCGTAACTCTGAAGAGCCGCGGTTCTTAATTCCCGAATCGGTCAGTTTGATTAACAGGTTAGCCCACCCACCGAGACTGTCACGGCCCCACGGGTCAGCCCCTTTCTGCCCGCTGATGGACCGGCGCACTCAATTCCGTTAATCTCTCGGCCTGTCTGTCACCCATGCAGGATGTGGGTTCACGTTGCCACCGGCGGCGAGTCGCAGAACTGCTGAACACACGGTCGTCATTAGCCGGAGCGGAGCCGGGCCATGAGCGGACTCGAGGGTATTGCATTCCAATTCTGGGACTACGTCGCCATTATCGGCTACTTCATCGGCTTCTCGCTGGTGGGACTATGGGCCGGGCGCAAGCATCACGAGGAGTCGGGCGAGTACTTCCTGGCCGGCAGAACACTGCCCTGGTACGTCGTGGGCGGGTCGTTCATCGGCTCCAACATCAGCAGCGAACACTTCATCGGCATGGTCGGGGCGGCGTTTATTTACGGCATCTGCGTGGCGTGGGCCGAGTGGGGCAACATCATCGCGTTCTCAGTCCTGATCTGGTTCTTCATCCCGTTCCTGCTGGCCTCGGGGATCTTCACGACACCGGAATACCTGGAAAAACGGTTTCATCCGTTCATGCGGCAATCGTTCGCGGTGGTGACGATCATCACCAATATCGTCGCGTTTCTGGCGGCGGTGCTGTACGGTGGAGGCCTGGCGATCCAGAAACTCTTTGACGCGGACATCGCCAAGCTGACTCAACCGGTGCTATCGGCCCTTTACGGCCCGCAGGCGGTAAGCGGGTCGCTTCAGGATTGGAACCTGTGGTTTGCCATCCTGGTGCTGGGCATCGTGGCCGGTGGCTGGACGATTTACGGCGGCCTGAGCTCGGTGGCCTGGACCGACTTCTTCGCCGTGATCGTCATGATCGGCGGCGGCATGCTGGTGACCATTCTGGGGCTGTACGCCTTGTCGCCCGACGGCCATTCGCTCGTGGACGGGTGGCGGGTGATGATCGGCCGAAACCAGGCGAACACCGGGTTGTGGGCCGAGTTCGTGCAGCGGAACGCTCGGGAAATCACTCAGACGGGCGACTACAACCGCCTGTCGATCATCCAGCCCGCGTCCCACGCCACCAGCCCCTGGCCCGCCCTGATCCTGGACACTTTCTCCGTGGGGATCTGGTACAACGTGATCAACCAGTTCATGATCCAGCGGGTACTCGGGGCCAAGAACATGTACCACGCCCGGATGGGGATTGTGCTGGCGGGATACATGAAGATTCTCATGCCGGCCATCGTGGTGGTCCCGGGCTTGATTTTGTTCGCCCATCCCGGATCAGCGAACCTCCTGCAAATGCCGCTTGACCAATTACGCGGCGGCGGCGCCGATCGCGGGTACGTACAACTCCTGCAGGCGGTGCTGCCCATCGGAGTCCGCGGGCTTTTCCTGGCGGCTCTGATCGGGGCGATCCAGTCGACGGTCAACGCCGTACTGAATTCGACAGCCACGGTGCTGACGCTGGACATCTACAAACGGAACATCAGCCCGGGCGCGAGCGAAAAAACGCTGGTCCGCATCGGCAAGTGGTCCACGGTGGTGATCCTGGCGATTTCGATCGCACTGGCCGGCTGGATCAGGAACACCGATCGCCCGCTGTTCGTCTACATCCAGGAGCTCTACGCGTTCTTCGCCCCGCCGTTCTCAGCGGTCTTCATCCTGGGCATCCTCTCGCGGCGGATCAACGCCGCAGGGGCCATCGCCACCGTGGCGATCGGCTTCCCGCTCGGCATCGCCCTGAAAGTGTATGCCAAATACGGTGCTGTTCCGGATTGGCTTACCTGGATCCAACCTTTCGCGATGCAGGGAATCATCAACTGGGCGGTGTGTACGGTCATCTGTCTCGCGGTCAGCCTGGCCACCGCGAAACCCCGGCCCGACCAGGTCACCGACGACCTGGCGTTCAACTGGCAAAAACTGAGCATCTTCGGGGAGCTCGGCTCGCACTGGTACAGCCACGTGGCGTTCTGGTGGGGCCTGTTCGCGGCAGGAACGCTCGTAGTCACGCTGGTGTTCTCGGGCATCTGGCTGTAACGTACGTTTCCCATTGGGAAAGGGGCGGACGTGATCGGCGCGAT
Source organism: Phycisphaerae bacterium (assembly GCA_026647385.1). Lineage (GTDB taxonomy): Bacteria > Planctomycetota > Phycisphaerae > UBA1845 > PWPN01 > JAPKGY01. The sequence continues at coordinate 3,924 of JAPKGY010000371.1, forward strand.
CCAACTCGGCACGTGGGATATTCTCATCTTTGCCGCCTATTTCGTGGGCATCATGGCCCTGGGCACATATGCCTCGCGGCGGGTCGGCGGCACGAAACGCGACTACTTCCTGGCCGGCGACAAGCTGCCCTGGTGGATGATCGGCGGGTCCATCGTGGCCGCGAATATCAGCAGTCATCACTTCGTCGGCGTGATCGGCACCGCGTACAAACTCGGCTTCGTCGCCATGTGCATCGAATGGGCGGCGATCCTCATCGGCTTCAACGCCCTGCTGTGGATCTTCCTGCCCTTCTATCTGCGCAACGGCTTCTACACCATGCCGGAATTCCTGCAGAAGCGATTCGGGACCGGCGCCCGCCTGACGTACGCGCTCACGATCCTGGTAATCTATGTTTTCATCGAAATCAGCGCTGTGCTGTACCTGGGCGCGGTCACCATCGACACGCTGTTCGGCGCGGAGATCAACCGGCTTTTCGGAACCGACCAGGTCAGGTTGTTCGGGTCCGCCTTCGCCCCTTCGCTGCTCCTTTGCATCGTCGCGATCGCGGTCTTCACGGGCATTTACACGGTGCTCGGAGGGTTGCGGGCGGTTGTATGGACGGAGATGGTGCAGTTGGTGGTGCTGGTCGGCGGCGGGCTGGTGCTCTCGTTCGCGACGCTGCACGCCGCGGGCGGATGGTCCGGCTTCATGGCCACCTCGGGCG
>JAPKGY010000372.1 GCA_026647385.1 Phycisphaerae bacterium
GCAGGTAGGCCTGGTAGACCGCCACGTCGTCCCAGTAGGTGGTGGTGTCCACCGCGCCCACGCGTTTGACGTCCAGGAACAGGTAGGTGACGGCCCCCGTCGCGTTGCACGCGACCGGCCCCAGCGTACACCATGTTTGTTTGGTGAAGCTGGTCAAGGTGTACAACCAACTGGTCGGCCGGGCGCTGGAGGTGTTCACGCCGATCTGGGGGTTCACGCCGGTCGAAGCCGAGATGGGATAGGCGTACGCCACGATGGTCAGGGCGTCGCCGGCCTCGGTATCGAACGGCTGATACACGTGGGCCCAGGCGCCCGAAGTATCGCGAGCCTTGACGCCCTGGGCATACGTGCCGGATCTGACGATCGCGGTCGACCTGACGAACTGACTGGCCACGGTGTGGCTGTAAGCCCCCGTCCAGTACGGTGCGACGAGGCCCGAAGGCCAGTACTCGAAATCACCGTTCTGCAAAGCGACGCCGCAGTCGATGATCGTGAGCGACGCCTCATTCGAGTTGGCGCTGCCGCATCCGCCGGTCACGACGCAGCGATAGTTCGCTTCGTCGTTGATGTCGGCCGACGAGATCGTCAGCGTCGCGGTCGTGCAGCCGGAGTAATGGCCGCCGTTGGACAGGTTGGCCTGGTTCTTCTGCCACTGATACGTCAACGTGCCGTCGCCGGTCGCGGTGACGCTGAAGGTGGCTGTCCCGCCCGCATCGACCATCTGGTTGGAGGGATGCGCCGTGATCGTCGTGGCGGACTTGAGCGTCAGCGCCGCTTGGTTGGAGTTGGCGCTGCCGCAACCGCCGGTGACCACGCACCGGTAGTTGGCCACGTCGTTACTGTCGGCGCTGGACACGGTCAGGGTCGCCGACGTGCAGCCGGAATAATGTCCGCCGTTGTTGACGTTGACGCTGTTCTTCTGCCACTGATAGGTGAGGGTCCCGTCGCCGGTCGCGCTGACCGTGAAGGTCGCGGTCGCTCCCGTGCAGACGTTCTGAGCGGACGGCTGACCGGTGATCGATGTGGCTGCCTTGAGCGACAGTGCCGCCTCGTTCGAGTTGAGACTGCCGTTGGCGTCGGCTACCACGCAGCGGTAGTTGGCCACGTCGTTACTGTCGGCGCTGGACACGGTCAGTGTCGCCGTGGTGCAGCCGGAGTAGTGGCCGCCGTTGGACAGGTTGGTCTGGTTCTTCTGCCACTGGTAGCTCAGCGTTCCCTGGCCGGTGGCGGTCACGGAGAACGTGGCATTCGCGCCGGCGCAGAGGTTCTGAGGTGCCGGATGCTGGGTGAAGTTCACGGTGATGATGCTGAGGGCCGCCTGGTTCGAGGTGGCGGACCCGTACGGATTGGTCACCACGCAGCGGTAGTTAGCCACGTCATTGGTGTCGATCGACGAGATCGTCAGGAATGGCGTGGTGCAGCCGGAATAGTGCCCGCCGTTGGAAAGATTCGCGCTGTTCTTCTGCCACTGGTAGCTGAACTGGCTTCCGCCGTCGGCGGCGACCGTGAAGGTGGCGGACCCACCCGACAGGGCGCTCTGGGCGGCTGGATGCCGGACCAGGCTCGGCGCGCTCGTGTTCAGATTGCACACCGACGAGGCGAAGCTGCAGACCGCCGACCAGATGATGGAATCGTACCGCTGTCGCACGGTCATCATCAGGTTCGGATCGACGGTGATGAGGACCATCCGGGTGATGTCCAGGCTGCCCAGGTTGACCGTCATGTTGGCGCCGTTGAGCGACGTGTTTACGCTCTTGACGCCGGAGGCCGACACCTCGAATGCCGTGGGGGATGAGAGCATCCAGTTCGGCAGCGACACGGTCACCGATGCGTTGCTGACGACGTTATGATGGAAGCCGGCGGTGTCGTTGTAGTAGTCGTCGTTCACCACGAGCAGGATGATCGTATCGGTGCCCGAAGCCAGCGCCTTGGCCCAGACATCGGTGCTGGGGGTGATGGCCAGGTCGATCGGATGGCTGTTGACCAGCTGATCGCGGACCGTCTTGATCTCGTTGCCGTAAAGCCCCATTTCCCGCCACATGTCCTGTGCCGCCTGCGTGGTCTGATTGGCCAGACCCATGCTCGGCCAACCGATGTTGAACCACCAATAGCACAATCCCCTGGCGCCGCCGGCCAAGGCGTAGTACGCCTCGATCCGCTTGACTTCCGGGTCCGCGAAAGGCCAGATGCTGCCGACGTATTCCGGATCACAGGCGTTCTCGTTGGAGCACTTCCACGAGCATGAGTAGAGGATCACGTTGCTCGGATTCGGCTCGGCCGCCCTCGCCACGGCCTTGGACACGGCATAGATGTACGTGGCTTTCTCGTAGACCGGGATCACGTTCTGATCCCGCCAGTAGGCGTCCTGCAGTCGCCTCTGGTAATAGGGGTCGACCTGCAGGATGTCGACAGCCTGTCCATATGAATAATAGTTCTCAGGCTTGAAGGCCGCGTCCATGTTGACCGACGTGGGCGTGTTCGGCCGATAAGACCGGAGTTCCTCGCCTCGGGCAATGGTGCGCATGGCCAGAATGCCCACCGGGCTCTGGCCGCAGGGCAGCTTCTTGCCCGTGCCGCAGAACGATCTTTCCATGTTGGCGTCTTCGGCATCGACCTCGTCGTTGATGAAGAACATGTCCGGGCCGAGGTTCCGGGTGTCGAACTTGGTCGTGTCCCCGGTCGTATACCCGTATTCACGGGCGGTGCAATCCGCGGCGCCGGCGGTCGTGTTCATGTAGTTGACGACGTTGCCCACGCTCACCTGGACGTTATTGATGCCGTGGTTCGAGGATTCCTCGATCCAGTCCTCGATCGTGTAGCTGGGGCTCGACTCGACGTCGAAGGTGTTGTACGTGCCGTGCATGAACTTGTTGACCCACGTTCGCAGCGAGGCCGTCGCCGTCTTGCCGTCGGCGTAGACCCCCTGATAAACGTGGTATGACATGTTCGTCAGCGCGGTTGAAAATGACAGAACGCTCACGGCGAAATTGGTATTCGAGTCGCCGACCGTCGTGGCGTTCGCGGTGACGTCAACGCCATCCATTTTGATCGTGGCGGGGGCGGCTCCGCTGCTGCGCCGCCAGTGGAGATGGACCTTCTTGCGATCCTGGGAAAAGCTCACGCTGGCGAGCGCGGGATCGGTGGCATTGGGAACGATCGTTGGGTTCAGCGTGCCGCTGGAAGTGACAATGCTCAGGGGGACCGGGCTCGTCACCGGCACGTACCGCAACCGGACCACAACCTGGGCAACCCCGCCGGGTGGAATCGTCGCGGACGGGTCGACCTTGTACCAGACCGGTTCGCCCGCATCCAGGATGTTCTGGGGCGGGACATCCCAGTAGAAATAAATGCTGCGGGCGTCGTGTACGGACTCGTCCAGTTTGAGGACCGTTTCCAGGTCCCATCCCGCCAGCTGAACGCTGGTGACCGTCACCGACGAGCCGCCGGTGTTTTTGAGATACGCGTGGACGTTGCAGCCGACCGCCGTGCTCACCGTACACGACGTCGGGTAATCCTTGTCTTTCCAGATGCAGTTGAATTCGGGAAACCAATCATCCTCCTGATACTGCGTGCCGATCAGCTCGACTGCTCCGCTTGCGGCGGTGCAAGCCAGACCACCGATGGCCAAGGCCAGCAGGATCGGCGCACAACGCCACCGTACGCTCGCTGTGTCCCTCATGTACACTCCTCCCATTGCAAGAGAATGAAACTCGACCACAAAAGTCCAGAAACCGATCTGGGACCGCACCCGCGATCGGGACTCGTGCCGTTTTCGGCAAGCCAGTTTCACCGGGCCCTTGTGGTGCAGGCATCCCTCCGCAGGTGAGTCGCCATGGCGACTGGCCTGCAGGGTGCAGCTAGGTCGCCATGGCGACTCATCTGCGGAGAGATAGCCACGCCACAGCGAAACTCGCTTGCCGAAAACGGGAATAGCGCACTCGATGCGCAGAACCTCCCGGGCCCCTCCCGGTAGCCTTTTCTACATATCAGACAGGGTTTTGCCGAAAGGACTTGTTCGGCTTTGCTGCCGACTATTAAATGCTTGAGATAGACAACAGCAGCTTAAATATACACCGCGCCGACGGCTTGTCTAGCCTTTTTTCATTTTTTCCCCTATTTTTTTCGATGGGGAGACAACCCTAAGTCACAAGGAACAAAGACGTGTGCGAGCATCTCCCCGGGCGTCAACCCCGCCGAGGAACCGTCACCGGACGAGCCGCGTGCGACGGTCGTACTCCACCGCTTTAACGGTCATGCGTTCTCGACCGCCCGGACGCCGATTCTGGGCTTTTCCCGCGGTTGCCACTATGGTTGGCGTCGCGGGGATTGGCCGGCGGTGGCTCAGCGACGACATTGCGTCGCCCGGGGTCCGGCGGGCGACGCTTTCCCGGCATCGGAGCAATCGGAAAAGCATGGGTTTGGGCCGGTCTGCAAGACCCGGCATGGCTTGGGGAGGCGGGTCCGGGGCTCGATCGCGAGGATCAGACGCGCTGCGGTGGTCGGGAGGCTCGATTGATCCGCGGGGACGATCCGCCCGGCGTCCTTTCGGGCCTATCGGGGGCCTGGCGTGCCCCATC
>JAPKGY010000373.1 GCA_026647385.1 Phycisphaerae bacterium
AATGGTAGAGTGTCAGCCTTCCAAGCTGAATGTTGCGCGTTCGAGTCGCGTCGCCCGCTGTGAGTGAGATTCACTGTGAGTGGGCTGATCCTGGTGCTCTCGCGGACGCGGGGGGCGCTTCCGGCTCCGGTGTGGGCGGGCTGCTGCTGGCTCGATCGCTGACAGAAATCGGCTCGTTGTGGCGGGAACCGGCCGCGCGTGCTGGGAGCCGGCCGCGCGCGACGGGAAGCGGCTCGCGTCGGTCCGGGGATGTTCGCCCGGAGTACGTTCGGCGCCCGTCGTGCGTAGCAAGCAGGACCAGTTCGTGGTCTGCGCCCAGGCGGGTCAGCGCGTACTCGACCTGTGGAGTGGTTCGCGCGTAGCCCCGGCGCCGCGTAGTCTCGTCGCGTTCGAGGTTACGTAATTGCGGTACGGGCGTGCGATGCGAGATGCCCGCGAGCACGCGCCGAGGCTCGCTGAAGCGTGTGGGGCCGGGCGGGCGATGCCGGAGCCTGTCCCAGAACCTGCGGAGCGTCCGCTATCGGCGGGTGCCGGTTGCGTCGAGCCGAGTTGCAGGCCGTGATTCATGCTGGTTGATCATCCGACGTGCGCGCGCGACGACCTCATCAAGCGCCTATGATACGCACGGTGTTCGGTCGGCGGATCGTCGGGTCCGCCCCGTCAAGTTCGTCGCCGATCGGAGCGCCGATCCCGGGCACAACGGTGTCATATGAGAGCTTGGCTTCCTTGAAGGCGATCCGCCGGGCCAGCGCCAGGCCGTTCGAGTGGATGCCGCTCGACGGCAGGCCGACGATCACGTCGCCGGCCTCGACCTCCGAGCCGTTGATGATCCGCGATCGCTCGACCACGCCGACGGCGAAGCCGGCCAGGTCGAAATCGTTCGGGGCGTACAGGTCGGGCATCTCGGCCGTCTCGCCGCCGAGCAGGGCGCACTCGGCCTCGCGGCAGCCGGCGGCGATCCCCTCGACGATCGTCGCGACGCGCTTCGGATCGAGCTTGTTGACGGCCACGTAATCGAGAAAGAACAGCGGCTCGGCTCCGCAGCAGATGAGGTCGTTCACGTTCATCGCGACCAGGTCGATGCCGACCGTGTCGAGGTGGCCCGAGTCGCGGGCGAGCAGGATCTTGCTGCCCACGCCGTCGGTGCAGCCGACGAGCACGGGCTCCTTGTAGCCCTTGCGGAAGAGATCGCCGTGCCCGTTGAGGCGGAACAATCCGGCGAACCCGCCGATGTCGCCCAGGACCCGCGGTCCGAAGGTGCTGCGGACGGCCGGCTTGATCAGTTCGACCATCTCGTCGCCGGCGTCGATGTCGACCCCGGCATCCCTATAGCTCACAAAGCGGCGCTTGCTCATGGTCCGCACAATGTATCCACCCGGGGGGGTTCCGACAACGGCGGGGTTTTTGGGGGTGGAGGCGTTGGAAGCGCTCCCCTTCGGGTCGCGGCTAAACTGGGGGCGCGCGGAGGGGGACGAATAGTTCGCCCTCGCTCGGTTAATTCACCCTCGTTTGGTTCTTTTACCCTTGTTTTGTGAGCGTTTCGGTTCGCCGCGCGTTCGTTGCATCTCACCTCAGGTTGTCGTCCCTCATGCGTCTCACCCCGGGTTGTCGTCCCTCATCCGTCTCACCCCGGGTTGTCGTCCCTCATCCGTTTCACCCCGGGTTGTCGTCCCTCATCCGTTTCACCCCTGGTTGTCGTGCCTCATGCGTCTCACCCCGGGTTGTCGTGCCTCATGGATCTCAACTCGGCGGTTTCCTTGACCGATCCGTCGGATACGTCTGGTTTTGGGGACCGCACGGATGGTTGAGGCGATCACAGCGTTATCGGGCGTTGCGGCTGGCGTGATCCTGCCGACGGCCATCCGTCGTACCGCACCGGCTGATCGCCTTGAGAAACCGGGTGGGTTGGACCCAGCGTCCCAGGATCGGTTTGAGACCGGTCCGCTTGACGAGCGGATCATCTTGGGGGACGGCTACGACCGCTGGGGTAGGCCGGTCAACGAGGACGCATCGAAAACGAAATCGGGCGATCCGGCAGCGAAGGCGGTCCCGCCGCCCGATCCCAAGCTGGCCATCGCCGCCAACCTGACGCAGGAGCAGCGTCAGGAGGTCGAGCAGCTCAGGAAGCGGGACACCGAGGTCCGGGCTCACGAGCAGGCTCACAAGTCAGCCGGCGGCGACCTGGCGGGCGGAATCAGCTTTACCTACAAGCAGGGGCCGGACGGCCAGCAGTATGCAGTCGGTGGTGAGGTGCCGATCGACGTTTCGCCCGTCAAGGGCAACCCCCAGGCGACCATCGCGAAGATGCAGCGCGTTCGACGGGCGGCTTTAGCCCCCGCCCATCCGTCGAGCCAGGACCGGGCGGTGGCGGCCGAGGCTGCCCGCATCGAACAGGAAGCCCGGGCGGAACTGGCCCGGAGGGACACCGGAACCGAGGCCGGGGGCACGGCCGTCGGCCATGCCTTCGGATCGCACTCTTTCGACGGTTTTGTCGAACAGCAGGCCTCCGGTTCGCTGATCGATTTGATCGCCTGAGCACAGCCCGCCAACGTTTCACTCGTTCGCCTGTCTTGGTATAGGATGTCGCGTCGATCTGACGCCCAATGACCGTGCGCGATCGTGGGGTGTCGATGGATGCCGCGGCGCAGCAATGTTGCCTGCCAGTGCCGTTCTCGCGAGAGAGTTTCGTTATGGTGCGGCCATCTCTCCGCAGGTGAGTCGCCGTGGCGACCTGGCTGCACCATGCGGGCAAAATGCCTGCACCCCAAAGGCCGGGCGAAACGAGCTAGCCGAAAACGGCACTGGCGCGCGGTCATTCAGGTGCGCGGCGTCGGTTCGACCCGAGGCGAACAGATGACGATTCTGGTGAGTGCAATACTTCTGGCGACAGGGCTGTCCGGCGGCGATCAGAGGGTGGCTGGTTCGCAGCCGACCTCGGCGCCGAGGGGTGTTCAGTACCGCTGGCAGCCGGTGACCTTGAAGGCTCCGTTCGCCGCCCGCGACGGGGCGGGTGCCCTGGTATTCGATGGCCGGATGTGGCTTCTGGGCGGCTGGAACCCGGGCGACAAGACTCACTTTCCCACCCACTGCAACAGCGAGGTGTGGTCCTCGTCGGACGGAGCGGACTGGAGACTGGAGGTCCGCTCGGCGCCGTGGGAGCCGCGACACACAGCGGGCTACGCGGTCCTCAGGAGCCGCATGTGGATCGTCGGCGGGGACGCGATCCAGCGGCATTACCAGAACGACGTCTGGAGCAGTTCCGACGGCCTGCGCTGGGAGCGGGTGACCGACCGCGTGCCGTGGGGGCCGCGTGTCCTGCATCATACGGTGGCGTTCGACGACCGCCTCTGGGTGATGGGCGGCCAGACATTGCCGCAGTTTGCGTCGGCGCCGGAGGCTTTTCATAACGATGTCTGGAACACCCGCGATGGCAGGACCTGGACGCGCGTTCTCGAGCACGCACCGTGGGAGCCCCGCGGAATGATCGGCGGGGCGGTCGTGTTCAAAGGGCGGATGTGGATTCTGGGCGGCGGCACATACGATACACCGCAAGTGCCGACGAGGAAGTTCTATAACGATGTGTGGAGCAGTGCCGACGGACTGCACTGGCAACGGCACGTCGAGCATGCTCCGTGGTGCCCGCGGCAGTATCATGAGGTCGCGGTCTTCGACGGGCGGATGTGGGTGCTGGAAGGGTGGAACCAGGGGAATCGCAACGACGTCTGGTACTCGTCCGACGGCGTCGAGTGGCGCGAGCTGCCCGGAACGCCGTGGGCCCCGCGGCATGCCGCGAGCGTCTTCGTGTATGACGACGCGTTGTGGATGGTGGCCGGCAACAATATGACATCCGACGTGTGGAAACTGGTCCGGGTGAGGGCGAAGTGAAACGACCGATTCAAGGACAACGGCGAGCGTTTTTGGGCTTGATGGCGGTTGCATGGGTCGCGGGTTCGAGCGGTTGCGCCGGCCCTTGGCCCCGGCTGTTCCCCATAGTGCCCGCGCGCATGGCCGAGCGTGCCGGAGGGGCTCTGGAGCGCTGGTACGACGTGAACCGCGACGGCAGGACTGATTTTTGCGAGGTGATCGATGCCGGCCGGGTCGACCGGATCGGCTATGACCGCGATCAGGATGGGCGCATCGACGAGGAGGTCGATCTCGACCGGATACCGTCGGCCGAGCAGCGCCACCTGCTGATCATTCTCGACAGCGTGCCGGTCGGAATGGTCCGCGAGTTTCAGACGCATGGTCGGCTGCTGTTGCTTCATCGCCCCGTGCAGGTGCTCAGTCCGTTTCCGGTCATGACCGACCCGGTCTTGACCACCTTCTTCGGAATGACGCCCGCGCCGGTCGTGGAGGCCGCCCATTTCGACGGCGAGCGTCTGCGCGACGGCTACCAGGTCTATGCCAGAAATGGGAACACTCCGTGGCACGTGCGGGCCAATTACGTTCTTCCGCCGGTGATGCATGCCGCCGCCTACCTGTCTCAGCCGGAGTGGTTCGGGCACGAGCTTCGGCGTGTCGCCGAGGTTTTCGCGGAGCGATCGGCGCGCGGCGAGCCGAT
>JAPKGY010000374.1 GCA_026647385.1 Phycisphaerae bacterium
GCTGATCGGGCAGTTGCTGGACGAGTCGATTGATTATCACCTGTACATGGCCGACCGTACGGGCACGCTCTGGGAGAACACGACGGACCATGCGAGCTGCAACCACGGATTCGCTTCGCATCTCGGCCACGTCTTCATCCGCGACGTGCTGGGCCTGTACGCGATCGACCCGGCGGGCAAGTCGATCCGCGTGCGGCTCGCGCCGGATCTCAAGCTCGAGTGGTGTCGCGGGCGGGTGCCCACGTCCGATGGTCCGGTCAGCCTGAACTGGTGGAAGGCGGACGGCGAGCTGCGCTACCGGCTTGACGCCCCGGCCGGCTACCGCGTCGAGACCATCACGACCGAAGGGAAACCGCCGGTCCGGCAACCGTGAGCCCATAACCCTGCTGGAGAGACTGGCATGCGCCGAAAGCATGACAACCTGGCCCGATTGGGAGGTCTGCACGTTGCACTGTTCGCATCGCTCACCGCGGTCCACGCCGGCCAACCAAACGCACAAATCCTGACGCTCGGTCTTCCGGCAGAGACACCGCAACTCGTGCAAGCGCTGACGGAGGAGCTGACGGCGGCGGGGTATACCGTCGAGAAAACAGGGCTCGATGGGATCGTCGGGGCGAAGCGGGAGGGCGAGCGGACGCCATTACTTGTGCTCCCGGACGCCGGTCATTTGCCGACGACAGCGGCGCCGCTCGTCGATGGTCTTGTGCGTTCCGGCGGCCGCCTCATCGCCCTGCAGACGCCGATGTGGCGCGAGCCGATGATCCGGACGGATGACGGGTGGACCGACCGCGTCACCGGTCAGCGCAAGCGGGCGGCCCTGATGCCCGAGCACATCTTCCTGCACTTCGAGCCGGGCAGCGATCGCGACTGGCAGAGCTTCCGCTACCCGGCTGAGGCCTCGGCCCACCTGGAAACGGTGGACGACGGCCCGGCACCGGGGACGAGGGCGCTGCACGTCGTGAGCCCGAAACTCGTCGGGTACGCCGTCCATTCGCCGAAGGAACTCGTCGATCCGTTCCCGCCGGGCCACACGCTAACGATCTTCTCGGCCAAGGGGGCCCCCGGCACGGATCAGATGAGCGTCGAATGGGCGGAGAAGGACGGTTCGCGATGGATCACCGTCGTGGACCTCGAGCCGCGGTGGCGACAGTATGTGCTCTTTCCGAAGGATTTCCGTTACTGGCACAGCGTTCCCGGGCGAGCCGCCGACGGTTTTCGCCCGGAGGACGCCCGAACGATCCGCTTCGGCGTGTCCCAATCGCACACGCCGGGATTAAACAACAAACCTTATGAGTTCTGGGTCGGCCCGGTGGGGACGGCCAGCCCCCGGCCGATACACGAACAGCTACGCTCCCCCGGCTCGCTGCCGGTTTTCGATACACTCGCGCCGGCCTACAAGCTTTTCGACTGCCACGACGTCGCTGCGCTGCGGACCCGTGATGACGCGACCTTTATTGCAGCGGCAGGATTCGATGTGCCGGAAGCGATTCGCTCGCCGCATCCCCGAGCACGAGGCGGCGGCTTCGACAAGCGGAGAGCGTGGCGATGGATCCCGCTGCTCGAAGCGCGGACAGGAAACGGCGAGTGGCGGGGAACGCCGGCCACGATCACGCTGCACGCGGAGGGCGCGTTCAAGGGCGGGGCATGGGCATCGTTCGGGCTGCCGGGGCCGGCATGGTACATCCGCGCGGAATCACGGCGACTGCTCCGCGAGGCGGCTGAGCGGCTCCGGGTCGGCGCGTTCATTCTCGACGGCGGCGCCGACCATTTCACGTATTTCGACGATCAGTCGATTCGCCTCGGCCTGCAGGCCTTCGCGATCGCAGACGCATCGCTGCCGGACAAGCTGGCCGCGCGCGTCACCGTCGTCGATCGCGACAGCGGCAAGAGTGCGTTCGAACACACCTGGCCCATCCGGATCGAGCTGGGCACAACCGCCAAGGTCGAAACGACGTGGAAGCCCGCAACGTGGCCCTCGGCGGGCTTCACCTGCTCGGCCGAGTTGTTGGCGGGCGACCGGGTCATCGACCGCGTCCGACACGAAATCCACGCGTGGCGGCCGCGTGAGCCGAAACATTACGTCACCATCGAGGAAAGCCGATTCATGCTCGAGGGTCGCCCATGGCGGGCGCACGGCGTCAACTACATGCCAACGTCCGGGACCTCCAGCGACGACTACGCCTACTTCAACCAGTATCTCAGCGCGCCCTCGTACGATCCCGAGGTCATCGCTCGCGATCTGGCCCGCGTGCGCGGCATGGGGTTCAACGCGATCAGCATTTTCCTCGTCCATGCAAACCGTTCGGACGGGAACCTGCTCGACCTGCTCCGACAGGCTGAGGCGCTGGACCTGAAAGTCAACCTCGCGCTCGTGCCGACGACCCCGATGAACTTCCAGGCCCAGAACATCCGCGAGATGATCGAATCCTGCCGTCTGCCGGAGCACGACCGCGTTTTTGCGATCGACGTCGATTGGGAGCCGATCTGGGGCCCGCAGGAGCGCCGGGCACAGTGGGACCCGGAGTGGGCGGCCTGGATCGTCGAGCGTTACGGCGGCATCGAGGCGGCTGAACGCGACTGGAACTGCAAGGTCCCGCGGACCGATGCCGGCGCGATCACGAACCCGGCGTCCGAACAGATCGACGCCGACGGCCCGCATCGCATCATGGTGGCGGCCTATCGCCGGTTCCTGGATACGCTGCTCTACCGGAAATACGGTACCGCCACCCGGTTCATCCGCACGCTCGATCCGCGGCACTTCATCAGTTTCCGCATGTCTTCTGCGGGCGATCCGACGAACCCGCTCAACGGCTGGCTGCCTTATGACTTCCCCTATCTGGGAGCCGCCGTCGATTTCCTGGAACCTGAAGCCTATGGCCGGATCGGCGACTGGGAGCGGGTCAAGCCGGGTTGGTTCGAGGTCTGCTACGCGCGCTGGGCGACGCCGGACAAGCCGGTGCTGTGGGCGGAGGCCGGCATCTCCGCGTGGGAAGCCAGTCGCATGGCCGCCTCGCCCGAATCGCTGCAGGCACAGGCGGACTTCTACGAGCACTTCTACAAAATGCTGATCGCCAGCAGTTCCGATGGCATTTTCTTCTGGTATTACCCGGGCGGGTTTCGCACCGACGAGGGGAGCGACTTCGGCGTCATCAACCCGGACGGCTCGGACCGGCCGGTGACCCGGATCATCCGCAAGTACTCGCCGCTGTTCCTGGCCTGCCCGGAACCGAGACCGATCGACACGTGGATCGAATTCGATCGCGACGCCGACGCGACCGGGGTGGTCGGCGTCTACAAGGCCGTGCAGCAGCAATTCTGGAACGCGATCGACGAGGGGCGCTCGCCCGGACTGCGTACGGCCGGCACGGGCACCACCTCGGCCGACTGCCCCGCGCTGGCTGTCGGCAATACCCCGATGAACGGCACCAACCCGCCCAAATTCCTCGACGCCGCGTTCGATCGCGTCGAGATCCAGGACGCCGAGGGCAAGCTCATCCCGGTCGACAAAGGCGGACAGGCGAATGTCCGGGCCGATCGACCGGTCATCGCCCGGGTCACGATCCGCAACCTCGGCGAAGCCGCGTGGATTGCAGGGCAACCGAATCAGACCGGCGGCGTTTCACTGGTCGCATCGGGACCCCAAACGCGGACTTTCGCGCTCGATCGGCGCGTGGATCGCCACGCAGCGGCCACATTCAATGAATGCCTCATCGCCCCGCCCGGCCTGGAGCAGCCCGCGACCGTCACGCTCTTCCTGAACGCCGAGAACCGCTCGCCCTTCGGCGAACGGTTCTCGGTTCGTCTGATCCCGCAGGGTCCGTGAGCGGTCGATTCGGTCACGCCCAGATCGAATCGGTGGTCGCGTACATGACCGCCTCACGCGGCGGGCCGTAGGAGTCCTTGCCGTTGTGGGCGCTGTTGGTCCCGGTATAGAAGAGATGGTATCGCCCCTTGTGGTACACGATATCGTGCGAGCCGTACAGGCCGTACGAGTCGACCTGGCTCTTGTCGCCGCGGGCGATCCAGGCGCTGCGCAGCGGACGTTCCCATTTCACGCCGTCGGTCGAGAAGCACCACTCGAGGTCCATCGTCTGGGCGCGCAGACGGTAATGCCCGAGCATGCCGACGCGGCCTTTGGGCGTGTAAGTGACCGCGAGGTAATAGAACTGCTGGTCGACCGGATCGCGGGCGTCGCGTTCGATGATCCGCTGGCGGGTCTCGAAATTCAGGCCGTCGGCCGACGTGTAGCGGTCGATCATGCGGAGCAGGCCGGGGGCGTTGTCGAACGGGATGTAGGCCGGGTCCTCCTTGGGCACCGGCACCAACCCCACGGAGTAAAGCTCGAACGTGCCGTCGGGCAATTGGTAGATGTTGGTTGCGTCGTTGGAGATCAGGCGCGCGGGCGCGAGGGGTTCGTCGGCCGGCCTTTCGTCGCTGAGCTTCTTGACCAGCACCATGTTATCGGGCGAAGGCACACCCTGGGCGGCGCGATCGTTCGGATGATAGAGCACCGGGCGATTCGGATTCACGACCGTGTAGCGCCGACCGTCGTCGCTG
>JAPKGY010000375.1 GCA_026647385.1 Phycisphaerae bacterium
GTGGTCGGGCTCGTACTCCAAAGTCAGTTCGTACTCCGCGATCGCGCCGGCTGGGTCCCCCTGTGCGAACAGTACGTTGGCCAGGTTGTAGTGTGCATCCGCCGATCGTGGCCGAAGCTCGATCGCCTTGCGATAGTGTTGGACCGCCCCCGGCCGGTCGCCGATGGCCATCAGCGCGTTGCCCAGGTTGTTGTGGGCTTCGTAGAAGTCCGGTTTCAAAGCCAGCGCCTGGCGATAATGCGTGATGGCCTTGTCGAATTCGCCCCGCTTGGCCAGCAGCAGCCCCACGTTCATGTGGGCGATCCAGAACGTCGGCGATTTCTCCAGCGTGATGCGGTACTCCTCCATGGCCTCGCTGTCTCGACCCTGGTCAGCCAGCTCCTTGCCGAGGAACAGGTGTACCGTGGCGGCGTCCGGTGTGATGCCGAGCATGTAGCGGAACAGCCTTTCGGTATTCGCCCACTCGGCGATGTAGGATCGGCTCCCCGCCACGAGCCCGCCCGCGGCCGCACCCGCCAAAATCAGGACCAATCCCCTCCGCGCGCTCGCGTTCGGACGACGGCTGCGATCCCAGAACCCTGCGAGCAGAGCGGCCGCCGGCAGCATGAGCCCAATCGACGGGAGGTACGCGAACTTGTCGGCCGCGATGACGTTCGTAAAACCGATCACGCCCATCGTCGGGAAAATCGCGACGAAGAAGAACAGCCACCCGACGGCCGCCGCCCGCGTCCGGAACCACGACACGATCAAGGCCGCCAGAAGCACGGCAGTACCGATCAGTCCGATGACGAACGCCGGATCGCCCACGGAGATCGTGCTGGGCATCGGGTAATGGGACGACGGGTTCGTCGGCCACACGATCCGTCGCAGGTAGAACACGATGTTGTGGCTCAGGATCAGCGGAATGCTCCACCAATTCTCCTCGCCCGGCAGAACGGTGACGGCCGTTCGCTTCTGCGACTCGTAGGTGATCCATGCCGAAATCGCGGCGATGACGAGCAGCGGGATCTTCTCGACGACCGCTTTGCGGCTGATTCTGTTCAAGGGCCAGACATCAAGCAACAGCAGGCATACCGGCAAGGGCGTGGCGGTCGGCTTGGACATCAACGCCGGTACGAACAGCAGCGCGCAGGCGACGTACCAGGCCGTCCGCCCCGTCCGCGCGTAGCGCACGTAGCACAGGATTGACGGCAGAGCGAAGAAGGCTGCGAGCACGGTCTTTCGTTCGCCGACCCACGCCAGGGTCTCCACGGTCATCGGGTGCAGCCCGAACAGGACCGCCACGAGGGTTGCCGCCCATGCGTGCCCGAACACCTCGTACAGCAGCAGGGCGATCATGGCGGTGTTCAGGGCGTGCAGGATCAGGCTCGTGCGGTGGAAGGGCATCAGGTTGCCCGGCTCGCCGCCGGCGGCGGAGTCCAGCATGAGCGAGATCATCGTGAGGGGCTGGTAGTACCCGTGGACGGTCGAGGGCTCGATGACCTCGGTCAGGAATCGCCAGGCGCCGGCCAGGCTGGGCTGGCGAACCCGCTGGTTCTCGACGAGGTACTCCGGATCGTCGAAGCAGAGCGCATTCGCCCTGAGCACCGGCCACTGAGCGACCAGCGTGACCGCGGCGGTGAGGACCATCACGAGGATCGCCGCCCGCGCGGAACGGCCGGTGCCTCCGGGCGATTCGTTTAACCGGGGGGAGACGGTCCTCTCCGATCCTCTGGTTGTCGTTCGGTCCCTGCTCACGCACATACCATATCGGTGGGTCCGAACGTCTCAAGAGCACGGTCTCCTGCCCCGATTCCGACACATTCGCACCAACCGGCCCCGTTGACCCACCTGGGACGCTCCGCTATGCTAATACGACTCGGTAGAAAAGTCCGGGGTATTCCGTCGTAATCTTTTGATTGCAAGGCATTTACGATGAACAAGGTTCTGGAACACCGCGCCATCGAAATGGGCAAGAACGTCGTCCGCATGACCACCGCTGCCGGCTCGGGGCACCCTTCGAGCGGGCTGGCTCTGGTGCATCTTGTCGCCTCGTTGATGTACAAGCAGATGCGATACGATCCGAGCGATCCGTGGCATCCAGCGGCGGACCGGCTCGTCTTGAGTGAAGGCCACGCGGTTCCGGTGGTCTACGCCGCTTATGCTGATCTTGGGGGTGCGGTCGGCAAGTCGCCGGCGGAGAAGCGTTCGCTCGCCGTCGAGGACCTCAAGACGCTCCGCGAGTTGGAGAGCGTCCTGGATGGCCATCCCAACCCGGCTGAGGGCTTTCCGTTCTTTGACTCAGCCACGGGGTCTCTGGGGCAGGGGCTGTCCGCCGGCGCGGGGCTGGCGCTGGCTGCCCGCCTCAATAAGATCGACAAGCGCGTTTTCGTCATCATCGGCGACGGGGAATCGCGAGAAGGCCAGGTCTACGAGGCTCTCGACTTCATCATCGACCACAACCTGTTCAACGTTTGTCCGATCTTCAACTGCAACGGGCAGGGTCAGGCGGACTACGTCTCGAAGCAGCAATCCGCGGAAGTTCTGGCGGCCAAGCTGGCGGCGTTCGGCTACGGGGTCGAGGTGATCGACGGTCACGATCTCATCCAGATCGACCAGGCCATCGCCAAGGTCGGCCAAGCCAAGAGGCCGATGGCCATTGTCGCCAAGACCCAGAAAGGTTGGGGTGTCGACAGCCTCAAGGACAAGTCGAACCACGGCAAGCCGTTGCCGGAAGCCGACCTGCCGGATGCGATCGCCAGCCTCGATCGGGTGGCGGCTCAACGCGGCATCACGCCGAGTACGAATTCGCTGCATCCGCCGGCGCCTCCGGCCGTCCTGCTGCCCGATCGCCCGAAACGCATCGAGATCGAGCCCTTCGCCGAGGCGGCCAGGCGGGCCAAGGCCGACGACGCCGTCGCCAAGAACAAGCTATCCACCCGCCGGGCTTACGGGATCGCGCTGCTGGCGCTGGGCCATGCGGACGATCGCATCGTGGCGGTGGACGGCGACGTGAGTAACTCGACCTTCGCCAATATCTTTGCCAAGGCGTTTCCCTATCGCTTCTTCGAGTGCAAGATCGCCGAGCAGAACATGATCTCCGTGGCGGTCGGCCTGGCGGCCGGCGGCATGATCCCCTTTGCCAGCAGCTTCTCGAAATTCCTCGTCCGCGGCTACGACCAGATCGAGATGGCGGCCATCACCCGGGCGAACATCAAGATCGTCGGCTCGCACTCGGGAGTCTCGCTCGGCGCCGACGGCCCGAGCCAGATGAGCCTGCCCGATCTCGCCTTCTTCCGCGGTTATGCCCAGGCTGACGACGGACGAGGTAACCCGGCCGCCGTCGTATTTCACCCGGCCGACGCCGTGGCTGCGTACCGACTCACGGAGATGGCTGCCAACCTGCCGACCATGTGTTACGTCCGCACCCATCGCAGCGACGTCGGCCTGATCTACCCACAGGATGCGAAGTTCACCCTGGGCGGATCGGCCCGGCTCGCCGAGGGCAATGCGGTGACGATCGTGGCCAGCGGGTACATGACCACCGTGGCCCTGAAGGCGGCGCGGGAGCTGGAGAAGGCCGGCATCAAGTGCAACTTCTTCGATGCCTACTGCCTGCCTCTGAACGCCGAGCCGATCCTGGCGGCCGCCCGAAAGGCCAACGGCAAGATCCTGGTCGTCGAGGACAACTTCGTCGGGGGGTTCTACAGCGCGATCGCCGAGGCCGCCGCCATGGCCGGTGACCTCAAGGTTTTCGGCATGACCTGCCCGAAGGTGCCCAAGTCCGGCAAGACCGGGGACGTCATTCTCGATGCCCTCGGCCTGGGACCGGCGGCCATTGCCGCCAAGGTCCAGGCTCTAGAATAGACCGCGTCGGGCGGGGGCCTTGCGGTAACAACGGACGAGCCGTGGGGCGGGCCACTGGGGCCTGCCCCGCTTCTTGCGCCGCGCGGTTCACCCCAATCACGCGGGTTGCCGGCCGCACTTTTGTCTTTCTAACCGAAACCTGACAAACCCCCCACCGGGCTCTTACGGAAGCAGAGTACATTTGGGTGAGAGCGACCAGGCGGTGCCCGCCTCTTGCACCGCTCACGTCTACACAGGATCCCATCCGGCTGGAGCCCCGAGTTCTCTCAGGACCGCGCCGGCTCCAGCCGCGCCGAGCCGGCGACTCCTGGCCACCAAGGCTTCGGGACGAGGCTTTCCAGGATCATCCGGCCCCGAGGTTCATGGCAGGAGGGTCGGGCGGGTGCCAAGAAAGGTACTCGGCACCCGCCCCGGACATTGAGTAGGAAGGATCGTCGGAACGGATCGAGGCTCCGCCGCTATGCCGGCAACAGCTTGTCGATTGTGGGTGTTCTCAAAGAGCGTCGCAGGTTTTCCAGAGCCGCTCTGAAGGCAGCGTGAACGCCGAGGCCGAGTTGTCCGTCGGATCGCCCCAGCAGGTCGTCGGCCTCGACCGGGCCGTCGACGGCTTCGACGATGTCCAGGATGGAGATTTCCGAGGCTCGGCGGCGCAGGGTGAATCCACCCTCTCGGCCTCGCCCGGATCTCAGGATGTGC
>JAPKGY010000376.1 GCA_026647385.1 Phycisphaerae bacterium
ATGGACCGGCTCGGCAGCGTGCTCACGTCCACCTGAGCCTGGGGGCCGCCCCGCTTGAGCATCACCGCGATCTGGGCCAGCTTCTCGGCCGCAGAGTTCTCCTCGATCTCCTCCCCGATGGCGGAGCCCCACTTGATCAACGTGCCGTCCGGCGTCCAGAGCTTGATGTGGCACTCGCGGCGGTCCTGCCGCCCGCGAAAATTGCCGACGTCGATCGCGCTGATGCGCGAGGAAATCTCCCAACCCTGACTGAAGATGAACGACGCCAACCGAACCGCCGCCACGGCATCCGGAGCCGTCTTCTCATCGAAGGCCTCGTTCACCTTCGGCACGGCCGCGGTCACGCCTCGGATACGAATCCAACCCGAATGGGCCTCCACCCGATCATAGACCTCCGGGAGCCGATAGCCCTCGGCGTCAACCGGCACATATCCCCGATCGGTCATCAGCATCGCGATCGGACGGCGATAGTCGGCCGTAATCTCGATCGTGCCGTCCATCCGCTTGGCCACCCGGCTGACCGATTTCACCCAGCCGCTGGCGGCCAGCTCGTCGGCGACGCGGCGGGTCAGCCCCTCGTCCATCCACCGCTCGGGAGCCGGAACCGCAACCGACGCCAGGATCCGGTCCTGCCATTTCTCCCGCAGCACCCAGTCGGGCGGATTCACCAGGGCGACCCGGATGGCCGCGGGCTGATAGGCCGATGACTCGTAAACCCGGGCTTTCACCCGCTCCAGACCCCACACCGCCACCGCGATCACGCCCGCCATCCCCACCAGCGGCGCCAGCGGACGCAGAGCGCCCAGCAGGGGCGGCGACTGCTCCTCCGGGCCGCGGGTTTTCTGTTTCTTGGCCTTACGACTCATGTCATCATCATCCGTCGGCCCGCCGGCACGTCAAGGTCACAATTCGCTGACATAACTCGACGAAGCTCAACCCCGCTCGCTGTGCGGCCTTGGGCAGCAGCGAATGATCGGTAAAACCCGGAATCGTGTTCGCCTCGAGCGCGTAAGGCTGATGGGTCCGGGCGTCCACCATCCAGTCGATCCGCGAGAAATCACGGCAGCCCAGCGCCGCGTGCGCCCGAACGCTCAACGCCCGCACGCCGTCGAGGACGGACGGCGGCAGATCGATGTCAAACAGATACTCGGTATCGTGGTCGACGTACTTGGCCTGGTAGTCGTAGAAACCCCGCTTCGTGCGGATCTGGATCGGCGGCAACGCCTCCTCCCCCAGGATCCCCACGGTCAATTCCGGGCCTTCGATGTACTCCTCCAGCAGGCATCGCCCGTAACGATCGGCGATGCGCCGCAGTTCGGACGCGAGCGTCGCTTCATCGAACGCAACCACGCAATCCACGCTGCTGCCCTCCGCCACCGGCTTGAGCACCGCCGGGGCCGACCAGAGCCGCAAAACGTCGTCCACCCGATCCGGCGTCACCACGTCGAACCGCGGCGTGGGCACGCCGGCCTCGATGAACCGTCGCTTGGCCGCCACCTTGTCCATGGCCAGGGCCGACGCCTCCGGCCCGGAGCCGCAATAGGCGATGCCGCGTGCCTCCAAAAGATTCTGAAGCTGCCCGTCCTCGCCGAACGCGCCGTGCAGGGCGATGAACACCATGTCGAGCGGCAGATCCAGCACTTCGAGCCGGTCCGGATCGACGTCGGCGAGGTAGACCGTGTGCCCGACGGCCCGCAGCGCCTCCGCCACCGCCCGGCCGCTCTTCAGACTGACCTCCCGCTCCGTGCTCCGGCCGCCCGACAGCACCGCGATCTTCAGCTTTCGATCGGTGAGCGGAACCGCCCGGTAGCGCGGCGGCGCAACGAGCTCCCGGGGCGGCAGGGTCACCGCGCATTCAGCGGCGGCTGTATTGATCGCACCCATCCGTGTCTGATCCGCTGTCCGTGTCATGGCGACCCTCCCTGACCTTCGTCCGGCCGAACCCGCCGCCCTCCTCAAACCGTCGCTTCCATCGCCCGGACGCGACGCCGACCCCACACCTCGATTTCCAGATCGAGTTCGACGCCGAACCGACGGGCGACCTCGCGCCGGATCCGCCCGATCAGCGTGAAGATGTCGTCGGCGGCCGTTCCAGGCCGAACGACGATGAAATTCGCATGAAGCTCCGATACGCGAGCCCCGCCCACCGCGTGACCCTTCAGGCCCGCGCGGTCGATCAGGAGCCCGGCGCTGCCGCCAGGAGGGTTCTTGAATACGCAGCCAGCACTCAACTCCGCCATCGGCTGGGTCCGCCGCTTGCTCGCCCACACGACCTTGAACCGTTCGCGGATCGCGGCCGGGTCCTCCCGCTTCAGCTCCATCCGCACCTGACAGACGACCATGCCCCCCAGGTTCGAACGGCGGTACCCGAACCCCGCCTCCGCGGCGCTCAGTCGACGGATCCCGCCCAGCGGGTCGACGACCGTCAGGTCGCGCACGACGTCGGCGATCTGACCCCAGCGGCCGCCCGCGTTCATCCGAACGATCCCGCCGAGCCGGCCCGGGATACCCCCCAGACCCTCCAGGCCGGCCAACCCGCGGCGCACCGATTCGCTCACCAGCCGGTACATGTCCGTGCCGCCGCCCGCCATCACCGACGCGCCGCCGTTCGAGGCGGTCGGCCACTCCACGCGGTTGAACACCGGCGCGTCCAGGCGGATCACCATCCCGTCCACGCCCTCGTCGCTGACCAGCAGGTTCGCGCCCCGCCCGAGCGTGAAGACCGGCACATCCTCCCGCGCGCACCGATGCACCACCCGGGCCAGGTCGTCGATACTGCGCGGACGGGCCAACCAGCGCGCCGGCCCCCCGACGCGATAGGACGTCAGGTCCGCCAGCGACTCACGCTCGAACACGATCTCGGACAGGTCCGCAAAAAGATTCCGCATCACACGTCCCGTTCGTTTCAAGGCCGGCGCCGCGCACCCGAGCCGGGCCGCGCCGGAGAATCCGTCAGGGTTTCGCCTCGGCCTCTCGCCCGTTGGCCAGGCGCCGCAGCAGATCGTCGGCGATTCGCCAGACGTCGCCCGCGCCCATCGTGATCACCAGATCGCCCGGCTCCACCATCCCGGCCAGACGCTCGACGATCTCGTTGAAACTCCCCTCGTAGCGCGCGTCCCCGCCCTGCGAACAGATCAGGTTCACCAGGGCCCGCGAATCGATCAGATCCCGCTCCGCCAGGGTGTCCCGAACAAAGTATATGTCCGGCACGACCACCACGTCCGCCGCACCGAAGCTGCGCGCGAAGTCGTTGAGCAGGAATCGCGTTCGCGAGTGCTGGTGCGGTTGGAACACCACGTACAGCTTGCGCGGGCTGTAGAACTCGCGAGCCGCCTTGATCGTGACCTGCAATTCGGTCGGATGGTGAGCGTAGTCATCGACGACGGTCACACCCCCGACGCATCCGCGCCAGGTCAGCCGCCGCTGCGTGCCGCGGAAGTCGGCCAGCCCCCGGGCAATCGATTCCGGCTCGACGCCCGCGTTGCAGCACAGGGCCATCACCGCCAGGGCGTTGGCCACGTTGTGCTTGCCGGGGATCCCCAGCGTCACCTCGGTCAGCGGCCTGCCGTCCCGCAGCACGCGGAACCGGAAGCAGCCGCGGCGGGAATCGAGAATCTCCGCCCGCCAGTTCCAGTCGCCCTCGAACCCGAACGTCTCGATGCGCGCCCGGGCGGCCGTCGCCGCCTGCATCGCGTGCCGGTTCTCGCCGTTGACCACGAGCACGCCGTCGGGCGAAACCCGCGACGCGAAGTCGCGAAACGCACCGATGATCTCATCGAGATCCCTGTAATAGTCGAGATGGTCTTCCTCGAGATTGAGGATGGCCGCGTAACGCGCGTGAAGGCTCAGGAAGGACCGATCGTACTCGCAGGCCTCGACCACGAAGTGCGGGCCGTCGCCGACGCCCGAGCCGCCGCCCAACTGCTCGACCTGGGCTCCGACCACGAACGACGGGTCCGCCCCCGCCTGCCTGAGCACGAACGCGGTCATCGCCGTCGTCGTGCTCTTGCCGTGCGTGCCCGAGATCGCGATCCCCGCCCGATCAGCCATGAGCAGACCGAGCAGTTCCGCGTATTTCAGCACCCGAAGCCCCCGGGCCCGCGCGTCCACGATCTCCGGGTTGTCGTCCTTCACCGCGGCCGATCGCACCACCAGATCGCACGTCTCCGGCAGGTGACTGGTCTGTTGATCGAAGTGGAGCCGGACGCCTTGCCGGAGCAGCGGCAGAAGCTCGGGCGATTCCGTCCGGTCGGTTCCGCTGACGACCGCGCCGCGCCGCAGCAGCACCGCCGCCGCACCACGCATCCCGCAGCCGCCGATGCCGACCAGATGCACTTTCAGCCCGGGCAGCAGCCGGAGCTTCGGGCAACCACCCCCCGCGTCACCGCCGAAGGTCGAATGGTCCGCGGCAGCCACCGGCGAGTACGCCGGGCCGGGCAATGGCTTGGTTTCCGCTCGTTGGCGCGTCCCTGCACCCTTGGACATCAGGCATCCCTTCCACTGCAAG
>JAPKGY010000377.1 GCA_026647385.1 Phycisphaerae bacterium
ATAAGCATTTATTGATTTTCTTTTGTTAGGATAAATGTGAGTTTGGCTGAGAGTGGCTCTGCCACATCTTGAAGAAAGGAGGTTGAAATGGTTAACAAAAAAGGTACAAAACTTCTTGCGCACATAAAGAAAAACAAATATCTCAGGTGCCGTCGGGCAGCTCGACGAGGTTGGGGTTCGCGAAAATGCATCCGCCGTCCCACTGGCCGTAGGCGGCGGTTCGCAGCACCGGTCCGCCCGGCAGCCAATGGAAGGCTTTCCCGTCGTAACTGGACATCATTTCAACCCGCGTCGTGTCGGTGTTCAGATCGAACACGGTCGGGAACAGGATATGGTGATCCGGTGCGCCGGGAATGGTTGTCCGGCAATTCGTGTAGATCTGATCCGTCGGCGACATATCCATGTCCGGCTCGACGATGCGTTCAGCCGGCGCGAATGCGCGGAAGTCCTTGCTTTCCGTTCGGCCGATCGCACGACGACAGTAGAGTTGATACATCTCCGCCGACGGCGGGGGGAAGCCCTCCGCCCGTACGCCGATCATGTAGCTTCGCGTGTAGAGCACGTATCGGCCGAGCCGGGCGTCCCAGTAACCAACGATCTGTGTATCCGTCGGCTCGAAGCCGATCGGGTCGGGCAGCGCCGTCCAGCGGAACCCGTCCGGTGAGACGGCCGCCCGGATTGCATGGACCTTGCCGTGGTCCATCTCCGTGGCAATCGTCGACCACGCGCGCGTCTTGCGGTATTTCTCGAACTCCTCGGGACTACAACTGGAATGCCAGACGGATTTGTATCGTTCCGCCTCCGGGGCCGACGGATCCTTGAACACGGAGTGGGCGCCCGGGGGCAGCAGGTTGTTTTCCTTGCTGCCGTCGTACTCGACGAGGCCCAGCGCGGGCCGGTCCCAGGTCTGGCCGTCGGTCGACTCGAAGTAACACTTGTAGCGGTGATTGTCCGTGTCCTGCGAACCGGCCCAGAGTCGATACTTGCCCCCGTCGAACAGGAGGGTATCCGCGTCGATCCCCCGGCCTTCCCACGGTTTGGCCTGAGTGACGATCGGGCCGATGCGCTGCCCGGGCTCAGCCACGATGCGGATGCCGTGCGGGCGATCCTCGTAGGTGTACTGCAACTCCATCGGGTCGTATTTCGCCTTCTTGGCGTAGACGCGCTGGCCTTGCTTGTCGATGTAGTTCGGTTGGCCCGGGCGGATGTAGTACCAGTGGGTGAAGACGATGCGATTGCCGGCCAATGCGAACGGCGGACACCCCGGCTTGTCATGCTCGATTGCCCACGCGTCTTGTCGGGCGCCGAGCAGTATGGCCATCAGTACCGCGAACGTCCACGCGCCGGTTTTGCATCGCGGCTTCGGTGATGTCGTCATCCGAACGGGCTTCATGATAGAGGTCCTCCGTCAAGGATCGTCTCTCACTCCGGCTGACTGGCCGGCGGCCAGGACGCCCGCAGCTTGTCCTTGTAAGGCCCGATCTTCTCGATCGGAATGGGTTTGAATCCGAGCTTGAACGCGGGGGAGTCGGACCGGAGTC
The DNA here is from genome assembly GCA_026647385.1 of Phycisphaerae bacterium. Taxonomy (GTDB): domain Bacteria; phylum Planctomycetota; class Phycisphaerae; order UBA1845; family PWPN01; genus JAPKGY01. The sequence continues at coordinate 1,542 of JAPKGY010000377.1, forward strand.
GGTAATCGTCCCGGGCGGCATCGACGAAACGCGGGTCCTCGTTCACCAGGTTGTCCTTGACCGTGACTTCCTTCTCGGTCAGGCCGTTGTGCAGGTCGAGCCACTTGCCCTTGCCCGCGCAGATGTTCCGAACGACCGCGTTGTATTTGGCCCGGTTCGGCTCGTCGTCGAGGAGATTCACGAGTTCCGGGTACCGCGTGGACCACGGCGGCTCCTTGTACGGCGTTTTTCGGAGAGACTGGAACATGGTGTTGTTCGGATCGTCCGCGAACGATTTGGCCCAGCCCATGGCCCGCTCGTCGACGTGGACCGCCGGGTTGCAGTCCACGAAAACGTTGTTTTCAACGGTTATGTTTCGCCCGCCGCCGACGAGCACGCCGCGCCCGCCCCGGACGATCACGTTTCCGAACACGGTCGTGCCGCAAACCATGTCGTCCAGGTACACCGACTGCACGCCCACCCAGGATTTGTACGAGCCCATGTCGTGGATGTAGTTGTAGCGAATCACGTTGCCGCGCCAGGTCCAGTCCCGGCCCGTATAAATCGCCCCGGCGTCGTCGGTTTCCGTGCAGACGCGGTAGATTTCATTGAACTCCATGACGTGATCGTTGCCCCCAAACTGGATGGCCATGTGGGGCGCGTCGTGGATCGCATTGTGGGCGACGCGGTTGCCCACGCCGTTCAGGGACACCGCCGGCCTGTAGGTCTTGCTGTTTCGGCTGTAGCGGTAGAAGTTGTTGTTTTCGACTCGGTGACCGCCGGGCGTGAGTTTCATCCGGTCGCCGCCGTCGACGCTGACGCCGCCGTCGCCGAGGTCATAAACGTCGCAGCCGACCAGGCCGTGATTCGTCCCGCCCTTGAAAATGACCGCCCGGCTGCCGATGTTCCGCAACGTGCAGCCGGCGATCAGGTTGTCGGTCCCGCCTTCGACGAGGACAGCCGTCCCGCGGTTCATCTCGATCGTGAATCCGCGCAGGGTAACGTGTGAAACGTCCTTCATGGATACCATCGTTCCGAGCGTGGAAACGAATGCCTTGGCGCCGTCGATCGCCGCCGGCGGCCAGAAGTAAAGGACGCCGGTCTCCCGGTCGAGGTACCACTCACCCGGAGAATCGATCTCCGAGAGCAGATTCAGCGCGTAGTACCGGGCGCCCTTGCGATAGCCGTAGGTGTGATACGGTTTTTCGATCTCGATGACCCTGCCGGCTGTCTCGATGCGTTTGACTTTCTGGTATTCGTCGGCCCAGTCCCAGAACCAGTAGCCGCTGAGCCAGACGTCTTTTTCGTTCGTCCAACGCTGGGGCCGATCGCCGTCGTATGTGAATCTACCGATCGCGTCGCCCTTATGGCCGTGGCTCGTGATCGGCTGGCCTCCGACCACGTCGTTAATTCTCGCGTAGTCGTCGTTGGGCCAGCGAGCCAGGGTCATCGGCCGATCGGCGAAGTAGAGCTCGAATCGGTTGCCGCCGGGCGTCACCTGGCCGAGATCGGTGATCCCCAGCGCCTTCACGTTGACCTGCACGACCTTTCCGCGCGCCGCCGGTTCCAGCCGGCTCAGCACGGTCGGGTCGGTCACCGGCGTGAAGCCGGAGATCTCGCGTCCGCCGACCAGCCGCACCTCCTGCCCGGGCATCGCCCGATAGACGATCGGCTGTGCGGCCGTTCCACCGTCCTCGGTCGTCAGGGCAAACGCCTGGTTTCGCTCGTAGAGCCCACCGGCCACGTGGACCGTCACCGGACCGGCAGGCAATTGGTTGGCCGCCTTGAGTTGGCGGATCTCGTCGCGGGCACGTTCCAGGGTGGCGAACGGCCCGAGGTCGCCCGGTCCGGCCATCGACTGTCGGCCGCTCCATGCGTCGTTTCCGTCCTTGGCCACGTACAGGTTCAGCCCGCTCGTGCAGCCTGTCCCCATCAGGCTCAGCCAGGCGGCCGTCGTCAGGATTCGCCTCATGATTGGTCTCCTGCTCGATTCGTGATTTCAGTACCGCCCCTGATACTCGTCCGGGGGATACTTACGTGCGTTCTTGTTCATTTTGGCTTGCAACCCGCTGCTCAGGTCGAGATCCGCCGTGTTGGCGAACGACAGCAGGAACGCGAGGATATCGGCGATCTCCTCGGCCACCTCCCGCTTGCGGACCGGGTCCTGCAGGAGGTCGCGGGATTCGCTGTTCTTTGCCCAGCGGAAGTGCTCCATCAACTCGGCCGCTTCCGTCGCGATGGCCATCGACAGGTTCTTCGGGTCGTGGAACTGCTCCCAGTCGCGTTCGCGAATGAAGGCTGCGATCATTTGCCGCAACTCAGCCACCGTGGTGTCCGCGTCAGTCTTCATGCCGCACCGAAAGAGGGGCTTTGCGGAGACGGCTGGAAATCGGCCCGCGCATTCGGCCGAGGCCTCGGTTGCGAGCGGCCTTTCTCCATTCTCAACTCTCCACTCTCAACTCAATCATGGATGACGACGTACGAGAACCCCGGCTCGAGCATGCGGTAGACCATCGCGATGTCCTCGGCGGTCAGTCGCACGCAGCCCATGGATACGTTTTGTCCGATCGTCTCCGGTTCGATCGTGCCGTGGATGCCGTATCCCGGCTGACCCAGCGCCTCGCCTTCGAGCCCTTCCAGCCCGATCCAGTACTCGCCCAGCGGGTTGGTCGGATCGTCCGGATGATAGCGTTTGCCGGTCCGCGGGTCCTGCCACGCCGGGTTCTCCAGGTGGTTCTGTACCCGCCACAGGCCGGTCGGCGTGCTGCCGTTCTCGCCAAGGGCGACCAGCAGCGTGCCGACGTACACGTCCTGCAGGTAGAGGTGCAGCTCGTGCGTGCTCTTGCAGATGGCGGCGTGGAACGGGCCCTGAACGACCTTGATCCGGGCCCCTTCGCGAAGGAAGTTCGGATTCCGCATGCCGTTGATCTGGGCGAGCAGCGTCTCCGAGACCTTGGCCTTCCTCGCGATCCGTCCGACCGTAT
>JAPKGY010000378.1 GCA_026647385.1 Phycisphaerae bacterium
GTCAACGCCTGCGCGATCGTCGGGATCAGGAACACCCGGCAGATCGAGGAGGCGGCCGGCGCACTGGGGTGGAAGTTCTCGCGGGAGGACTATTATGCGGTGCGGACGGCCTGTGCGTAGGGGAACGTGGAACTGACGAATGACGAAGCTCGAATGTCGAAGATCCGTCCTGGTCGCCGCGGTTCTGGTCGCCAGGGCGACGACCGTGGCGGGACGGACGAATGAGAGATTCCGAATCGGCCGATCCGACGGGGACCCCACGAACGGGCTCGCGCCCAGGTCAGGAAAACAAAGTCGCTGCACTGGCTGCTCATGATGAAGCCCATCCACCGGTTGTCGGACAGTCCGGGGATGGGTAGGATGCTGGTTGGGGCGCGGGAGTGATCGTACCGGCGGATACACCCGTTCCGAAACCACACAACCGGGAACAGCACAATGATCAAAGTGGCCGTCACCGATTTGGAACATCGCAAGGCCCAGGGCATCTTCGCGGCGGCAGGTCGCGAGGGATTCGAATGCTTCCCCGCACCGCCGGGCGAGGAGGCGCTGGCCAGGGCGATCCGCGAGCAAGGAGCGGCCCATGCCATCGTGGGCGTCGAGGCTTATCGCGGGCCGTTGTACGAAGCCCTCCCGCGCGGCGGGGTGCTGGCCCGGTTCGGCGTGGGGCACGACGGCATCGACAAGAACGCAGCCACGGCGCATGGTCTGTTCTGCACGAATACTCCGGGGGCGCTGAACGATTCGGTGGCGGAGCACACCATTGCGCTGCTGACGGCGGCTGCTCGACATCTGGCCGCCGTCACCCGCACGACGTCGCAAGGCCAGTGGGCGCCTTGTGTGGGGCGTGAGCTGCAGGGCAAGACGCTGGCGGTGATCGGGTGCGGTCCGATCGGTCGACGCGTCGCCCAGATCGCCGCTCGCGGGCTGAACATGAAGGTCGTCGGCTGCGAGGTGGCCGCCGTCGATGTGGAAGAGCTCAGGAAGGTTTTCGGTTTCTCGCGGATCTGCAAGGAATTCCCTGAGGCCGTGGCTGGGGCGAATTACGTCAGTCTGCACATTCCGTCCTTGCCGACGACCGCTCATTTCATGAACAGCAGCCGACTCGTTTTGCTCGACCGCCATGCCTGGTTGATCAACACGGCGCGCGGCGCGGTGGTCGACGAGGCGGCGCTGTACGATGTGCTGGCCAGAGGCGGAATCGCCGGGGCGGCCCTGGACGTCTTCGAACGCGAGCCCTATGAACCCGTGGCGCCGGGCAAGGATCTGCGCACGCTGGGCAACGTGATCCTGACGCCGCACGTCGGCAGCAGCACGCAGGAGGCCTGCGACCGCATGGCGGCCCAGGCGCTGCGGAACATCCGGGCGGCCTGCGCGGGGAGATTCGAGGAAATGGACCTGTTGAACCCGGCTGTCCGCAGCCAGTGAGACCGCACGAGGATATCAACATGAAGAACAAACTTCGTAAGGCGCTTCTGGCACGAGAAGTATCGCTCGGGGCCTGGATGCAGATCGGCCACCCGGCGTGCGCGGAAATCTTCGCCCGGGCGGGTTTCGACTGGGTCTGCGTCGACCTCGAGCACGGAGCGATCGACCTCGAGACGATGACCGACATCTTTCGCACGCTGGCGGGCTTTGACTGCGTGCCGGTCGCCCGGTTGCCGCTGAACGATCCGATCTGGATCCACCGCAGCCTCGATGCCGGGGCCCGCGGCCTCATCATCCCGATGGTCAAGACCGCAGCCGAGGCGGAAAACGCCGTCCGCGAAGCCAAGTATCCCCCGCGCGGCGTCCGCGGGTACGGGTACAGCCGGGCGAACATGCACGGCATGGACTTCGCATCGTATATCGCTCAAGCCAACGACGAGATCGCGATGGTCATGCAGATCGAGCACAAGGACGCGATCGCCAATCTCGACGCGATCCTCGACGTGCCGGGCGTCGACGGGCTGTTCATCGGGCCGCTCGACCTGAGCGGCTCGATGGGCATCACCGGACAACTCGATCATCCGGACATGGTGGCTGCCCTGAACAAGTACCTGTTTGCCTGCGCCGCCCACAAGGCGTCCGCCGGCATGCACATCGTCCGTCCGAACGCGGAGAACATCCGGCAGAACCTGGACAAGGGCTACACGCTGATCGCGCTCGGACTGGACAACGTGTTCCTCGACGACGCCTCGAAGGCGTGCCTCAAGGCGGCCGGAAGGAATGTCTGAAGGGTGTGTGAGAAGCCTGGGGAAGGGGGACAGTCCCCGTTTCGCGGCGAGCCTTGAACGTCTCGAGCCGATAGCGTGCTTCCCGACCAGGCCTTTGTCCCGGAGAAATGGGGACCGTCCCCGGGCTGCTCACCCCCCCTCTGAACGGATCGGCGAAGCGACGGTCCCCGGCGGAGCTCGCGGATGAGCGCGAAGCAATTCACGATCGAGCAACGCGTCGAACGGTTCCGCTCCTACTACCGCAAAGCCAACGACCGACCGCTGATGGGGTTCTTCGTCGGCAGCGACTTTCCGCTGCACCGCTACCCCGCCTCCGCCTCGCTGCCGGACGATCGACCGCTGAAACCCGAAGACTTCGACATTGAACCCTATCTGGACGATTGCGACCGCCTGTTCGAGTTGCATGAGGCGTGCGGCGGGGATTTCATCTACAGCGGCAGCGCCTTCTGGGGGATTCCCTGGCTCGAGGCCGCCCTGGGCTGCCCGATCACAGCCAACCCTGAGACGGGCTCGATCATCGCCCGCAAACCGGAGGAGTTCACCGGCCCCGACGACCTGCCGGACTTCGATCCCCACTCGCCGTGGATACGTCTGGCGGTCGAGTTCATTCAGCGCCTGGCCCGGCGATCCGCCGGTCGCTGGCCTATCGGCACGACGCGGATGCGCGGAATCTCCGATCTGCTCTCCGCGCTGTACGGCGGGGGCGAATTCATCTTCCCGATGATGGAGAGGCCCGACGAGGTCCGGGCGGTCGCACGCAAGTTGACCGATTTCTGGATCGCCTTCGGCCGGTTGCAGCTCGAGCATATCCCCCTGTTTCACGGCGGCGTGGGCTCGTTTTACTACCACATGTGGGCGCCGGCCGGCACGATTTGGCACCAGGAGGACGCCGCCGCCCTGCTTTCACCGACCCTCTACGACGAGTTCATCCGCGAGCACGATCAGCGCATCACCAAGGCCTTCGATCACGTGATCATGCACCAGCATCCGACGCGGTTCGTGCCAACGGACTTCTACCTGAAGATGAACTTCACAGCTTTCGAGCTGCACATCGACCAAGGCGGCCCCACCGCCGAGGAACTCTACGATACCCACCGCAAAATCATCGCCAAGGCGCCCCTGCTGATCTGGGGAAAACTCTCGATAGCGGACCTGGACTGGATATTCGGCAAACTCCCACACCAAGGCCTGGCGGTCATGCCCGTCGTCGACGGCCCGGAACAGGCGGCTACAATCTGGAACACGTATTTGAGGTGACCATGCCACTGACGATACTCGCGATGCCGGCTTTCCACACAGTTGTTCTGCTCGTCGCAGCCGCACTGCTGCCGTCGCTGACTCGCGCATCTGCGTCCGAAACGGATCGCCCGAACGTCCTGCTCATCGTCTCCGACGACCAGCAGCACGACGCCATGGGCTGCGCGGGGCATCCGATCGTTCGTACGCCGAACATCGACCGGCTGGCGCGGACCGGCGTGCGGTTTACCCGTGCGTTCGTGCCCGTGCCGATCTGCACGCCGTCGCGGGCGGCGTTCCTGACCGGCCGATTCGAGACGTCCAATGGCGTCAGCTTCTTCGGGCAACGCATTCATGAAGACATCGTCGCCTGGCCCAAGGCGATGGCCCGGGCCGGATACCAGACCGCCATGACCGGCAAATGGCATAACGTGCGCGGGACCGACGAATACGGATTCGAATGGACGGCCAACGTCTTCCTGCGGGGCATGGACTACCACATGGACCCGCCGATGATCCAGAAGCCGCGCGAGAAGGAAACGATCGTCCGCGGCGAGATCAACACGATCGCGACCGACACCGCCCTGCGTTTCCTCAAGGAACGCGACGCTCAGCGGCCTTTCTTCCTTTACGTCGCCTACGTCGCGCCGCACGATCCTTTCGATCCGCTGCCTGAATACGCGCGGATGTACGATCCGAACACGATACCCTTGCCGATCAATTTCCTGCCGAAACCGACGTTTGATCCGGGCACTCTCGATATCCGCGACGAGCAATTGTTGCCGGTCCCGCGCCCCGAACTCGACCTGAAGCGGCAGAACGCCCATTACTACAGCCTGATCAGCCAGATGGACGACCAGATCGGACGGTTGCTGAAGGCTCTCGAACAGGCCGACCTGACCGGGAACACGATCATCCTCTTCGCCAGCGACAACGGCCTCGCCCGCGGCGCCCACGGCTTCCTGGGCAAGCAAAACATGTACGAGGAGGGCGTGCGGGTGCCGCTCATCATCAGCCATCCCGGCATGGCCGGGCGGGCCGGCAAGAC
>JAPKGY010000379.1 GCA_026647385.1 Phycisphaerae bacterium
GTACCCGATGAACTACACGTGGATACTGAGCGGGCTCGGTTTCACCTCGACCGTGCTTTTGGGGGCGATGAGCGGGCATCTGCTGCGTTTACAGCGGTCCCAGGCGTGGAAGGTCGTGATGCTGTTGGCGCTCGGCGTCGGATCGCTGGCGATCGGGGCGCTCTGGGATCGCTGGTTCCCGATCAACAAGCACATGTGGACCAGCTCGATGGTCCTGTGGGCGGGCGGATGGAGCTTTCTGTTGCTGGCGGTGTTTTATCTCGCGATCGACGTGGCCGGCTGGCGGCGGTGGGCGTATCCCTTCGTGGTGATCGGCGCGAACGCGATCGTGGCGTACACGATCGGCAAATTCGTCAGCTTCAGAGGCATCAGCGATGTCTTTCTCAAACACCTTGCTCCGCACCTCGGCGCATGGGGCGATTTCGTCCAGCAGTTGGGCGCGATGATCGTGATGTTGCTCGCGTTCTGGTACCTGTACCGGAACAGGACCTTTATCCGGATCTGAGAAAGGCGGCCGCTCGAGAAGCTCGCCTGGGCAAGGCGGCCAGGGAAGTCGTCGAGGTGACCATACCGGCGGGTGAAGTGGTCCTGCTGTCAATTCCCGAAGATCGAGAAATGCCCGAAAAACCCGATCGATGACTGGCCGCCCGCAGCCACGGAGACGGCGAGCGTCATCGCACGGCCCGCATCGCCGACCCTGCTGAAACGCGGCTCTCAGTCATCCTCGAAAAGCTCGCCGAAGAGTTCCTGCACCTTGTGTTTGGCTGCCGCGAGGGCCTTTCGTCCGGCCGGCGTCGCTCTGTACATCCGCCGGCTGTGGTTTCCGCTGCGTTTCTCGAACGATCGGAGGTACCCTTTTCGCTCCAAACCGTGCAGCAATGGATACAGTGTCCCGGCACTGAGACGGTAGCCATGGCGTGCCAGTTCCTCGATCATCCCCAGGCCGAAGATAGGTTCCTTGCAGGCGTGGTGCAGGATGTGCAGGCGAATCAATCCTGAAAAAAGCTGGTGGTCTTCCATGGGAGTGCTCTGGAGCTATATTGAAATTCGATATCGACTTTCTATAATAGCCCGTGCTCGCAGCCAGGGCAAGTGAAATGATCGGATCGAGTCACGGATCGGGTTTCTTCGCGGGTCCCGGCGGCCTGGCCATACGAGTTTCCTCAGGGGTTGAGTTCATTTGATGCCCGATCAGCATCTCGAGCGGACCTCACCGCGGTCGTACGGCGGACTCAATCTGCCGCGAGTCGCGATGCGCCGGCCGGTGACCGTGATTGTCGCCATGGTCAGCATCGGACTGGCCGCCGCGCTGGCGCTGCGAAGCATGCGCATCGACATTTTCCCGAATATGGGTGTACCGATCCTGTACGTCGCCCAGCCGTACGGCGGGATGGATCCCGCCCAGATGGAAGGATTCATCACCAACTATTACGAGTACCACTTCCTTTACATCACCGGGATCGAGCACGTTGAATCCAGGAACGTCCAGGGCCTGGCCCTGATGAAGCTGTATTTTCATCCGGGCACGAACATGTCCCAGGCGATGGCGGAGACGATCGGATACGTCAATCGGTCGCGCTCCTTCATGCCCGCCGGGACGGTTCCGCCGTTCGTCATGCGTTTCGACGCCGGGAGCGTGCCGGTTGGTTTTCTCGTGCTGTCCAGCAGCACCAAGACGATCGGCCAGATCCAGGACCAGGCGCTGTTCAAGGTGCGTCCGATGTTTGCCACGCTCCCGGGTGTCTCCGCGCCTCCTCCCTTCGGCGGCAACCAGCGCTCCATCGTGATTTCGCTCGATCCCGAGAAGCTGCACGCCTACCACATGACGCCCGACGAAGTCGTGAAGGCGCTGAGCACCGGAAACGCCATCAGCCCGTCGGGCAACGCCTACCTTGACGACCGGATGCCGCTCGTCCAGATCAACTCGGTGGCGACGGATATCGGGGACCTGGAGAAGATCGCCGTTCGGACGGGCAATCCGGCGGTCTACATCCGCGACGTGGGCCGGGTGGCGGATTCCGTTGATATCCCCACGGGTTACGCTCTGGTCGACGGGCGCCGGACGGTCTACATCGCCGTGACCAAGCGCGCGGACGCTTCGACCTTGTCGGTGGTCAAGGAGGTGAAGAAGGCGCTGCCCGCCATGAAGGCCGTCCTTCCCGAGGACATCGACGTCAGCTTCGAGTTCGATCAATCGGGTTACGTCACGCGGGCGATGACCGGCCTGGCCATCGAGGCGGCGCTGGGGGCCTGCCTCACCGGCCTGATGGTGCTGCTGTTTCTGCGCGACTGGCGGACGGCCCTGGTGGTCGTCCTCAACATTCCGCTGGCGATCATGGCGGCGGTGTTCGCTCTTTGGCTCACCGGCCAGACCGTGAACATCATGACCCTGGGCGGCCTCGCGCTGGCCATCGGCATCCTGGTGGATGAAGCCACCGTCGCGATCGAGAACATTCACACGCATCTTGGGCGGGGGGCCTCGCTGCCCCGCGCGGTCCTGGACGGCAGCGTGGAGACTACGGTGCCGCGATTGCTGGCCATGCTCTGCATTCTCTCCGTGTTCATCCCCTCGTTCTTCATGGTGGGTGCGGGCAAAGCCATGTTCGTACCGCTTTCGCTGGCGGTGGGTTTCGCGATGGTGGCCTCCTACGTCCTGTCGAGCACGTTCGTGCCGGTGATGGCGGTCTGGGTCCTCCGCAGGCAAGCCGATCACCACGCGACCGCGAGCGGCGGCCTCTTCGTGCGTTTTCGAGATGCATATGCGGGCGTCGTCCATCATCTGCTGAGGATTCGCTTCGCGCTCGTTCCGGTTTACCTCGTCGTCGCGTGCCTGGTCGTCTGGGGCGTGGGTACGCGGCTCGGGACGGAAATCTTCCCCATGGTGGACACAGGCCAGTTCCAGATCCGCTTCCGCGCGCCGGAGGGAACGAATTTCGAGAAGACCGAACGGATCGCCGGGCAAGTCCTCGAGGTCATCCGGCAACAGGCGGGGCCCGGGAACGTGGGGCGCAGCCTGGGTTACGTCGGTGCGATTCCCGGAAGCTACCCCATCAACACGATCTTTCTGTGGATGAGCGGTCCGCATGAGGGCGTCCTGAGGGTCGCGATCAACCCGGGGAGCGGCGTGCGCCTCCGCGATCTCAGGGAACGATTGCGCGAAGAGTTGAGCGAGGCATTGCCGGACGTCCGGTTCTCGTTCGAGGCGGGGGATATCGTCAGCGAGGTCATGAGTTTCGGCTCTCCGACGCCGATCGAGGTGGCGGTCACCGGCACCAACCTGGAGGCCAGCCGGGCGTTCGCCGCCAAGCTGAAGGACGAACTTGCCCGAGTCGCCGTGCTGCGCGACCTTCAGTATTCCCAGCCGTTGAACTATCCGGCGCTGCGCGTCAACGTCGATCGGGAGCTGGCCGGTCTCAGCGAGGTCACGACCACCGACGTGGCCAGGTCTCTTCTGGCTGCCACCTCTTCCAGCCGGTACGTCGTCCCGAACTACTGGGCCGACCCCAAGAGCGGCATCGGATATCAGGTGCAAGTCGAAATCCCGCCGATGCAGATGGACTCTGTTCAGAAGATCGAGAACATCGCGGTCCGGCAGGATGAGGGCGATCAGGTCCTTCTGAGGGCGGTGGCGGAGGTCAGGAGTGCGACCGTGTCGGGGCAGTACGACCGGTACAACATGCAGCGCACCGTTTCACTCACGGCCAACGTCGAAGGCGTGGACTTGGGCCGGGCCGCGCGGCAGATCGAGGCGGCCATCGAACGGGCGGGCACCCCGCCGAGCGGAGTCACCGTCAAATTGCGCGGACAGATCCCGCCGCTGAGGCAGACGCTCAACGGGCTGTCCATTGGTTTGGCCCTCACGGTAGTCGTGATCCTGCTGCTACTCGGCGCGTATTTTCAGTCGATCCGGCTGGCGATCGCGGTTGTCTCCACGACCCCGGCCGTGCTCGCCGGAGTCGTGCTCGCGTTGCTCGGGACCGGCACGACCCTGAACATTCAGTCGTTCATGGGTTCCATCATGGCGGTGGGTGTCTCGGTCGCCAATGCGATCCTTCTAATCACGTTCGCCGAGCGGGCCAGACTGGCAGGTCAGCCTGCGGATGCGGCCGCCGTCGACGGGGCCCGAGGTCGCATACGTCCCATTCTCATGACCAGTTTTGCGATGATTATGGGTATGTTGCCCATGGCGCTGGGGGTCGGCGAATCGGGCGAGCAGGTCGCGCCGCTGGGGCGGGCGGTGATCGGGGGGCTGATCGCAGCCACGCTGGCGACGCTGCTCATTCTTCCGTCGGTTTTCGTGATGCTGCAACACAAACGCCCTGCCCGGGAGCCGTCGTTGGACCCGGAAGACCCCGCGAGCGTTTACTATGAACCCAGGAACGCAGGAGCGTGACGCGATGTGGACCTTCAGAGCATCCAGCCGCCCCGGCATTTCCCGCGCACTGGCCGGGATGGGCATTCTCATCGTCGCGACGGCCATC
>JAPKGY010000038.1 GCA_026647385.1 Phycisphaerae bacterium
CACTGGCCGAGATCGAAGAGCACGATCGGTTTGCCGGCCGCCTTGCCCACGCCTTGGTTGGCGTCAGTCCGGATGAATGGGGACCGACGGCGTTCGGTTATTATTGCCAAAGTAAAGAGATCGAGCAAGAACTGCAAGCCTGACGAAGCATACTCCACAAGTCGTGCGGGACTCGCCGGAGTCAGGGCAAATGACCATGAACCGTCGTGATTTCCTGAAAGCCGCGGCCGTGACCGGCGCAGGCGCAATCGTACGGGCGAACGCGTCGGAAACACAGGCCGGCCACGCAGGGCCAACCGCAGGCCGGCAGGCCTTGACGGATCGGATGGGATTCGGTGCCTGGATCAACGACGTCCGGCTGGAGCCCCTTCCGTTCGACTCCTGGCCGCCGGTTCTCCTGGATGAGGTCGCGGAGAGAAGCATCATCGCCACGATGGATCTGCAGGCCCGCTCTGGCTACAACATGTTCGACCTGTTCGGACTGTTTGCCGCTTTCGGCTGGCCGGTCGATATCGTCAGTGCGGTCGATCAGGATCGGGATCGACGCGTTCGGCGGATCCTGAAGGCGGCGCACGAACGCGGCATCAAGGTTATCTACGGGCTCGGCGTGTACAGCTGGGGCTTCGACAGGATCATCGAACATGACCCGGCCGTTCGAGGGCCCAACGTCCACGCGATGTGCGGCTCGAAAGAGGAATCATGGGAGTGGCAGAAGAGAATCATCGACTTCATCCTGCAGTATGACTTCGATGGCTATCACCTGGAGGCGTCCGATCTCGGCCGGTGCACGTGCAATGAATGCATGAGGCGATGGCCCGTGAATGCCGCCTACTATAACGTGATCACCGGCCGGTCCGCGGATTACATCCGACGCCAAGCGCCGGACAAGTACATCGCCGCGATCACGATCAGTTGGGCGGATTGGAACAAGGGGTTCACCGAGGAGGACAAGCACGGGCTGGTCGAACTGAGCAGGAAGGTCGACAGCATTCTGGATCAGGGCCATCACGGGACCTACATCAAGGCGTCGGATCGAAAGGCCTTCATTCAGCGGCTTCACTGCAGGTATGGAACGTCGGGCGGCTTCTGGGTCTATCCGCCGTTCCGGTGCCATCGCCTGCGGTGGTTCCTCCCTTATACCAGGAAGACGGGAACGCATATCAAGGAACTCCATGCCGACGGTGGCCGGACGGTTCTGTATTACCAGGGCCCGGTCAACAACCCGGGGGTCGAGGCGAATATCGCGTTCGGCGGACGGATCATGTCCGACGTCGGCCGGAGCGTGGAGGATGTCCTGGCCGAGGTTCTGGATGAACTGTACAGGCCACGGACCCCCGAGGCGCTCAAGAAACTCGTGGGCGTGTTCCAGTTGGCTGAGGAAGCATACTGCGGGAATCTGAATTACGACGCCGACGGTGTGCACCTGAAAGGCCTGCCATCTCACCCCGGCCCGGGGGAGTTGCACATCGGATTCGGAATCGGTTTGGCGAGCGGGGCGTCAGCCGTCCCCGTGTATCTCCTGGAGCCCAATCTTTCCGACAAGGGCAGGACGCTCTACGCGAAGGGCCTGGAGACCTGCCTGAAGACCGCGTACGAAATCGAGGATCAATGCGGCGACCGAGAACGAGCTGCGAGGCTCAAAGAGTGCATCTTTCACGCGCTGGACGACGTCGCCGCCGTATCCTACGCGCGGCAGACGGCGAACCTGGGCAGGTAGACCCGCCGATCGAGGGACCGCTTCCCGGCGGAAGTCGAACGACACACGGGGCCGACACGCCGAGCATTCCAGGCTCCGTTCATTTTCGTGTCTTCTTGTGTCTCGTACGGCCAATTGCATCCACAAGTTCTGTTTTCGGAGTGATGGCCATGAAGAGCGTCCGGGGAAGCATGGCGGGCATCCTGATTCATGGATGTTGCCTGATCGCATGGGCGTCGGCAGGTACGAGCCCCTCGCCCGAGGCCGTGGAACGCGGGATTTCGTTCGAGACCCAGGCGGTGCGTCTGACGTTGAGCAGCGGGGGAGAAGTGCTCGGCCTGGTCGATCGACAAACGGGAATGGACTACGCCGACCACGCCAAGCCGATCAAGTTCGCCTCGATGCACACGGAGACAGCCGCCCACCCGGTTACCGCGGCGGCCGCGGACGGCGAGCGGCTTCGAGTAAACTTCGGCGAAGGCCGTTCCGCGGAACTGCGGATCGAGACCTGGCCTGACTGGTTCGTGATCCATGTGTCGGCGGTCACCGCGCCCGACTCGGTCAAGTCCCTCGACCTCATCGACCTGCCATTGACGCTCAAAGCCGAGCCCGGCGAGCCCGTGGCGGCCTGCGTCCTGGCGCTGAATCTGCAGACGAACGTCGCCACGATTCCGCAGCCGAGCAAACACCTGCAGGCCACCTGCTACGCCAGGTTCGGCATGCCCGGAGCCAAGGCGGCGGTGATTGTCTGCCCGCAGCCGAGACTGCGCGACGTGATGAAGCAGGTCGTTCTGGCCGCCGACGAGCTGCCGCACTCGCCGATGGGCGGGCCCTGGGCGTTGGACGTTCCGGTCAATCGCGGCTCCTACGTCATCGACATCACCGGCCAAACGAACGAAGGGAACATCGATTCGTGGATCGCGATGCTCAAATCCATCGGCTTTACCCAACTCGATTTTCACACCGGCCAATGCCTGCGATTCGGCGACTATGCCCCAAACCCCCGGGTCCATCCACGGGGGTTTGCCGACGTCCGTGCGATGACGGACAAACTGCACGCGGCCGGAATGCTTGCCGGCCTGCACACCTACGCTTTCTTCATCGCCAAGGATTCGCCGTTCGTCACGCCCGCACCCGACCCGGGGCTGGCGGCCGACGCCGCGTACACGCTGGTCAACGCAATCGCCGCGGACGCGACCACGATCCCGGTGGCCGAATCAACGGCGAATGGCTCAGCGGTCACCGGATTCCTGATCCGCAACAGCGCCACGCTTCGCATTGAGGACGAGTTAATCACCTACCAGGGGGTGCGGAAAGAGGCGCCGTTCGGTTTTCTCGAATGCCGTCGCGGCGCATGGGGTACCCAGGCCGTCGCCCATGCCGCCGGCGCCAAGGTCATGCACCTGAAGGAATGCTTCGGCCTGTTCGTCCCCGATCCTGATTCGCCGCTGTTCACCGAAGTGATCGCCAGGACGGCTGACGCGTACAATCAGGGCGGCTTCGACATGATCTATCTCGATGCCCTGGACGGCTCCGACGTCCTTCGCGGAGGCGAGTATGCCTGGCATTATGCATCCAAGTTCACGTTCGAGCTGGCCAAAAGACTGAACAAGCCGGCCCTGTTCGAAATGAGCACGTTCTACCACCATCTGTGGTACCTCCGCGCTCGCATGGGCGCCTGGGATGCTCCTCTCCGCGGCCATCGCGCGTTCATCGAAGGCCACCGGAGGTCGAACGCGGAGTGCGTCCGCTACTTTATGCCGGGCCATCTCGGCTGGTGGTCCATCTCCAACTGGCAAGGCATCCAGACCGAGCGAACGTTCCCGGAAATCATCGAATACCTGTGCGGCCGATGCATCGCGGATGACTGCGGCCTTTCCTTCCTGACCTACGTCCCGCCGGACAAGATGTTTCAGAGTGCTCACACAAAGCATCTCGGCCGGATCATCCGGCAGTACGAGGATCTGCGACGGACGAACAAAGTGCCACTCGAACTCCGACGGCGGATCGGGCAGCCGTGGCAGGACCATACGCTCGAAATGACGCCGGATGGCGCGTCATTTCAATTCCGGCCCGCTCGGTACGACCGGCACACGATCGGCCGGGTTGACCCCAAGGGCGGCACCTGGTCGACTCCGAACCGCTTCGGTCCTCAGCCTCCGGCGATCCGGATCGAGGTCTTGTTTTCGGCGGAGGAATACGATTCGCCCGATGCGACGATCGTGGAGGATTTCAGCGATCCAGCCGTGTTTTCCGTTGAACAACTCCCAAGCGGAACGATAGCCGGCATCACGAGGATTATCGATCGCGTCAAGACGGGTGCGGCCAGCGGTCGCTTCGCGGTGACCCGCCGGCCTGTGGACAACCCCCGGTGGGCGATGGTCGGACGCAAGTTTTCACCCTGCATAAACCTGGCCAACAAGGCGCTCGGGTTCTGGGTGTATGGGGACGGCAAAGGCGAACTGCTGAACGTCCAGACCCGATGCCCTCTGGAAGCGGTCCCGGGCGTGGCCGAGCGCTATGCGAAAATCGACTTTACCGGCTGGAAGTACATCGAACTCATCGAGCCGGAGTCGGACGACATTCCGAAGCACGATTGGCCCTATGCGGGTGAGTTATATGCCTTGTTTCAGTACTGGGTCTCGTATGACCGGATCGAGCAACTGAATCTGTGGTACGGCGACCTGCCTGCCGATGCAGTTTCGTGCGATATCAGCCCCATCCAGGCGCTGCCGCTGAAGCCGGGCAAGATGCGCAATCCGACGGTCGCGGTGGACGGCCGACCGCTCGTGTTTCCGACGGATCTGGAAAGCGGACAATACCTGGAGTGCCGTCACCCCGGCGACTGCAAGGTGTACGACGCCAACGGCCATATTGTCGCCGAGATTGCGCCTCGTGGCGACTGGCTCGATCTGGCCGCGGGTGACAACTCCATCACATTCAGCGCAGAACCGCTGCCCGGCCCTCATCCTCGTGCAGCGGTCACGATCATCACGCGTGGCGATCCGCTCGTGAAATGACCCGCAGGTGCACACGTCATTGGGCACCGCGACTCGTGCCGACGGTGAAACGTACCGACCGTGCGGACGAAGGTTTGGCGATCACTTGATCATCGCGAGCCAACCGATCGTCTGGCTGTGGATGGTTTCGTACAACGTGGGGATGATCCCCAGCAGAACGGTTCCGACCGCCAGGACGCCGACAGTGACCGCCAGCGGGCGGGTGATCGGCAAAGGCCGGGCGTTTTCGAACGTCGGCTCGATGTACATCTGGCGGACGATTCGCAGGTAATAGTAGAGCGAGACGGTCGAGTTGACCGCCGCCAGGGCGACCAGCCAGTGGAGGCCGGCCTTCGATGCGATACTGAACAGGAAAAACTTGCCTACGAAACCCGAAAGCGGGGGAATGCCGGCCAGGCTGAACAGGGCGACCATCATGGCCAGGGCCAGCAACGGATTCGTACGCGACAGGCCGCGATACTCGGGAATCTCTTCCCGGCCGGTCTCGTTCGCGTACCAGATGATGCAGGCGAAGACCGTCAGGTTGCTGACGATATAAACGACCATGTAGAAAACGATGGCGGGTATCCCTTCCGGCGCGGAACCCAGGAAACCCATGATCAGATAGCCCGCCTGCGAGATCGCGCTGAAGGCCATGAACCGCTTGATGTTGTTCTGCACGATGGCAACGAGGTTGCCCAGGGTCATGGTGATCGCCGCCAGCAGGGCGATCAGGTCCGTCCACTGGCCGGCGGTCGGGTCCATCATGCGGAAGAAGAACTGGAACAGGAACGCCAGGCCCGCGCTTTTGGACGCGACGGAGAGATAGGCGGTCACCGGTGTCGGCGCGCCCTGGTAGACGTCGGCGGCCCACATATGGAACGGTACGATGGTCAGTTTGAAGCCGACGCCCGCCAGCACGAGTGCAGCCGCCAGGTGGAACGCGGGCGATTGGCCGGCCCACTTGCCGATGGCCGCCAGATTCACCTGCCCGGTCAGGCCGTAGAGGATGCCCAGGCCGTAGAGAATCAGGGCGGACGCCAGCGCGCCCACGATCACGTACTTCAGGCCGGCCTCTCCGGACTGCGTGCTGCCCCGGCGCCAGGCCGCCAGCGCAAACAACGGGATCGTGGCCAGTTCAAGGCTGACATACAGGGTCACGATGTCGCTGGCGGAAATCAGGCACATCATGCCGACCAGAGTCGCGAACAGAAGCGTGTAGTATTCGCCCGGCGATCCGATGCCCCGTACCCGAACGGTCACCCGGCCGTCGAGAAGATCCCTGGAGATCAGGACCACGATCAATCCGCTCAGCAGAAAGAGGATCTTGAACCACCAGGCAACGGCGTCCATGGCGAACTGTCCGCCGAGCAGGGCTCCAGTGTGCGGGACGGCCAGGATGGTCGCAAGGAGCGCTCCCAGCAGGAAGCACAGGGCTGTCGGGGCGACGAATCGGCGGCGACCCTCGCCGGCCAACAGGTCCAGCACCAGCACCGCCAGGGCGCCTACGGTCACAATCACTTCCGGCAACATCAACATGCGCTCGATCTCCGCGGTCGGCATCTCAGGGCAGCGCCGCCACCAGGCCCGACTCGTGCAGGCGATTCAGGAGCGGCATCAACGAAGGTTCGATCAGATCAACGAAAAACCAGGGCAGCAGACCCACCACAAACAGGGTGGCCAGCAGGACCCCGGTGGAAATCCTCTCGGGCCAGGTCGCGTCGGTCAGTTCCTCGAAGTGGGGATTCGTGATCGGTCCCTGGAAGGCGGTGGCCAGGCCGCGAAGCACGTAAACCGCGGTGACCACGATCGAGGTCGTCGCGATGACGGTCAAGACCTGCATGACCGTCTGGCTCGTCCACGGATTGCCGAAGAAACCGCCCAGGAAAACGTGGCTTTCGGCGATGAATCCGGACAGTCCGGGCAGACCGAGGCTCGCCAGGCCGCCGATGTAGAACGCCACCGCGAGCCAGGGCATGACCTTGGCCAGTCCGCCCATCTCGGGAATGATCCGCGTGTGCGTTCGACCGTAGACCATGCCGATGAGACCGAAGAACAGGCCGGTCATGATCCCATGACTGAACATCTGGATCACGGCGCCCTTGAAGGCCATCAGATTGAGGACCGCGACCCCGAAGAGCACGAAGCCGCAATGGCTGACGGACGAGTACGCGGTGAAGTACTTGAGATCCTTCTGCATGATGGCTCCGAGCGAGCCGTACACGATGTTGATCGTCGCCAGGATCATGAAGAACAGGCCCCAGGCGACGGCCCCCTCGGGCAAAAGATACACGGCGATTCGCAGGGCGCCGTATCCCCCGAGCTTCATCAGCACGCCCGCGTGGAGCATCGAGACGGCCGTCGGGGCCGAACTGTGTCCGTCCGGCGACCAGGTGTGAAGCGGATAGAGGGCCCCGATGACCCCGAACCCGACGAAGATCATCGGGAAGACCCACTTCTGGAAGTCGTTGCTGAACTTCGCCTTGGCCAACTCCTGGAGATCGAACGTATGAAGACCCGACACGTGGTAGAGGGCAAGGAAGCCGACCAGAACGAAGGCGCTGCCGACCAGCAGCATCAGGGTCAGTTTCATGGCCGAGTATTCCTTCGGCCCGGTGCCCCAGATGCCGA
This sequence comes from Phycisphaerae bacterium, assembly GCA_026647385.1. Lineage (GTDB taxonomy): Bacteria > Planctomycetota > Phycisphaerae > UBA1845 > PWPN01 > JAPKGY01. The sequence continues at coordinate 7,327 of JAPKGY010000038.1, forward strand.
TCAGCAGGTACATGGGCAAGACCGCCAGTTCGTAGAACATGAAGAAGAGGAACAGGTCGAAGCTCAGGAACACCCCGAAGACGCCCGTCACCAGCGTGAGCAGCAGCGCGAAGAATTCCTTGGTTCGAGTGTCCACGTACCAACTGGCCAGAACGCCGGTGAAGATGATGATCGAGGTCAGGATCACCATGGCCACGGAAATGCCGTCCACACCGACGTAATACTGAATGCCCAGCGACTCGAACCAGGGGAAACGCTCGACCAGGTAGAGCTTGGTCGCCAGCGCCTTGCTCATGGCCACGGCGTCGCGGGAGGCTTCCTGCCAGTAACGCCAGGTCATGACCCCGGTCAGGACGAGGTGGAGCCCGGTCCCGAAGGCCGAGATCCAGCGGATCATCCGCCAATGCCTGGAAGGCGTGAGGACGACCGCCACGGCGGTCAGAAACGGGAGTGCAATCAGCCAACTCAAGAGACCCATAGTGACAATCTTTCCTTGGCCTTTAGTGAAGGGCCGCCCACAGAACCAGCAAAGTCAGCATGCTGCCACCAACCAGCCAAACACCGTACGTCTGCACCTGGCCGGTCTGAAGCCTCCGCAGTGTGGCTCCGGAACTGGCGGTGATCCAGGCGCTCAGGTTCACTCCGCCATCGACCACGTGGCGATCGAACCAGGCGATCGGCCGGGAGATGAACCTGAAAATGATCCGATGGGTGACAAACAGGTACAGGTCGTCGACATAGAACTTCTGTTTGATCGTCCGGTAGACCGACCCGAGCCCCTGTGCAACCCGAGCCGCCCGCCGCGTATCCCCGGCATAAAAGAAAGCCGCCAGGCCGATGCCCGCCACCGCGACCAGCGTGGCCGGGATGGCGATGGCCAGGTTCACACCGCCGTGGTGATGTTCGGCGTGTCCGATCGAGACGTACTGGCCCATCGGGATGAAGCCCGTCACGACGCTCAGCGCCGCGAGAATCACCAGCGGGATCAGCATGACGGCCGGCGCTTCGTGGGCATGATGGGCGTGCTCGCTGCGATGCGGGCCCCAGAAGGTCACGAAGTAAATGCGGAACATGTAGAAGGCCGTCAGACCCGCGACCAGCAACCCGACCGCAAAGATCACAGAGTGCCCGCTCCCCAGAGCGGCAGCCAGGATTTCGTCCTTGGAGAAGAAGCCCGCCAGCGGGTAGATGCCCGCGATCGCCAGGGTAGCCACCAGGAACGTCAGGTGAGTGACAGGCATTCTCTTGCGCAGCCCCCCCATCTCCCAGATCTCGTTGCTGTGGACCGCGTGGATGACCGCGCCGGCGCCAAGGAACAGCAGCGCCTTGAAGAACGCGTGAGTGAACAGATGGAACATGGAGGCGGTGTAACCGAGCGGATGGGCCATCCCCGCCACGCCCAGGGCGAGCATCATGTAACCCAGTTGGCTCAGCGTCGAGAACGCCAGGACGCGTTTGATGTCGTCCTGCGTGATGCCGATGACCGCGGCGAAAAGGCAGGTGAACGTGCCCACGCCGGCCACCACGTACAGCGCGGTCTCACTGGCGGCGAATGCGGGGAACAGTCGGGCGACCAGGTACACGCCAGCCACGACCATCGTGGCTGCGTGAATCAGGGCGGAGACCGGCGTCGGGCCTTCCATCGCGTCGGGCAGCCAGATGTGCAGCGGGAACATCGCGCTCTTGCCCGCCGCGCCCATGTAGACCAGCACCATGGCCGCGGTCAAAACGCCGACCCCGAGGATTCCCATGTGGAGTTGGGAAAGTTCCTTCAACACCTCCGGATTCGTCAGGTAAAGGAAGTCGAAAGGCTGAAGAGTGGTTACGCCGGCCTCGGCAGCGGCCCCGGCCGCCAGCGGCCCCAATTGCTCCATCGCCGAGTAACCGTAGTACCCCAGAATCAGAATCCCGACCAGGAAACCCAGGTCGGCAAAACGCGTGACGATGAAGGCCTTCTTGGACGCGGACACCGCCGAAGGCCTGCGGTAATAAAACCCGATCAGCAGAAAGCTGCTCACACCGACCAGTTCCCAGAAGACGTACATCTGGAAAATGTTGGGGGCGACGACCAGGCCGAGCATGCTGAACGTGAACAGGTTCAGGAAGGTAAAGTACCGGGCGTAACCCGGCTCCCCGTGCATGTACCCGATGCTGTACAGGTGGACGAGTGCGCTGACCGTGGTGACCACGACCATCAGCAGCACGGAGATCGGATCGACGAGCACGCCGGCGGTCACCGCCAGCCCCGGCTGAAAGCTCAGCCAGTCGAAGGACCACGGAATCAGGATCGGATGTTCGTGCCCGGCGGGGAACCGCGCGTAATACTCCCAGGCCAGCGCGTAGGCCACGACGGCCGACGCCGCCACGGCCAGCGTGGCCACGATGCCGCTCGCCTTGCCGGAAACCGGGCGAATGAACAGCCCGACAACGATGAACGAGAAAAACGGCAGTGCCGGGATCAGCCAGCAGTGCTGCAATGCGAAGCTCGTGTCCATACCTTTCGTGCCACTCCAGCGATCGACCGGATCGCGCCCTGTGGTGCAGGCTTCCCCGGTCTGCACCTTGTGGTGCAGGCTTCCCCGGTCTGCACCTTGTGGTGCAGGCTTCCAGCCTGCACACGTGCGGCCGATACGGCTGCACCGCACTCCGATCATCAAATTCAGCCCTAGTCCTTCATGGCGGTCATCCGGTTCACATCGATGGTCTCGCGCGTGCGGAACAGCGCGACGAAGATCGCCATGCCCACCACCACTTCAGCCGCCGCCACCGCGATGACGAAGATCGCCATGATCTGCCCGTCCACCGACGCCGGTCGAACGAACTGGTTGAAAACCACGAAGTTGAGGGCCGCCGCATTCAACATCAGCTCGACAGCCATCAGGATTCCGACCGCGTTCCGCCGGGTCAGCAGGCCGTACAAGCCGATCGAGAACAGAACGGCCGAGAGCAGCACCCAATGACTCAGGGTGGGGTTGTGTCTCGCCAGAAAGTCGATCATCGAGATCCGCTCCTTTCGAGCACGCCTCGCTGACGCGCCGGCACGTCGGCCTCCCGCGGTTCGTCGACGATCGGACGCGGAGGAACCCGGCTCGGCTGCACGCGCGTGCCGCTCTGGCGTTGGGGCATGGGAACGTCGGCCTCGCCCGGCTGATCGCCGCCGCTGGTGAACGGCTGACCCGGGGGCGGCGTCTTGCGAGCGACCACGATCCCCCCGATGGCTGCCGCCAGCAGCAGCAGCGAAATCAGCTCGAAGGCCACCACGTAGCCGCCGGCACCCGCTCCGAGCAGGCCCTGTCCGATGATCCGGGTACCATCACCGGCCAGCGGCGCGCCGCTCGCAGGTGCGAACGGCGCGGTGTACAGAATTCCCCCGGTGACGCCGAGAAACGCGAACGCCGCCACAGCCCCGCCGAACATACGCAGGGGAGAGGGGTGGTCCTCGATCAGCTCCGCCGACCGGGTCAGCATCACCGCGAAAACGATCAGGACCACAATGCC
>JAPKGY010000380.1 GCA_026647385.1 Phycisphaerae bacterium
CCATGCCTGGTGGTGTGCATGCGGCTGGTTCGACACGTGAATCAGAGCAGCGGTTGGCGCCATGCGCCCCGCGATGGCGGGGACCGCAGCAGTCCTAACCCACGAAGGGCAAAGAGGTTAATAAAGGCCACGTTGCGGGATACCGCCTGCCGGCCACTCCGGGCCAACTTGGCAGTCCGCAGGGCTTATTGTAGAGTACGTGGCCTTGCCGTCCAGGGGTCGGTCGAAACCGGGAAGGCCGGCCCAAGGCGAACCCTCCTTTTGAGGTTCGCAACCCAAAGCGGAGCCGCGGGGGTGAGGAGGCGCGCCCGAGGCGCAGACCCCCAGCCGACAGGCTCCAAGGCGGACAGCGGATGAATCCAACGGCACCCTCATCAGAGATAACGAGCGTATGACGCAACAACGATCCGAGAGCAGAGCCCGTACCGTCGCCCTCATCGGGCTGGTCTTCCAAGTGCTGATGTCCGCGCTGTTCGCGCTGCTGTTCGTCTGGAGCAGCTCCGAGGCGATGCGGGCACTGGCCCAGATGACCATGGTCGGCGTCCTGATCTGGCTGACCATCGTTCTGATCTACCACCAGCGCGTCCTCGTCCGGGAAGAGGCCTTCGAAAGCGAGCAATTGAAGAAGGAGCGGCAGGCCGGGCTGGTCAGCGGCGCGGTCTTCGACGTCGAGGACGAGGCCTTGCTGCTGGCCCGCCGACGGCTGCGGTGGATGTACCGGTGGATCCTCCCCGGTTCGGCGGTCGCGGTCATCGCCGCACTGGCGATCCTGGCATTGAAGTTCTGGAGCTGGTGGCTGCTGACGCCCATATCCTCCCTGGAATGGCCGGCGGCGAAGCACGCGGACCTGGTGGTCTGGTTCATGGGCGGCGCAGCCTTCCTGTGCTTTCTGCTCTCGCGGTATGCGATCGGCATGGCCCGCCAGCCCGAGTGGCAGATGCTGCGGGCGGGAGCAGCCTATCTGATGGGAATGACCCTGGCCTCGGTCGCGGTGGTCGCCGCGATGGCGGCCATGCTGCTCAGCGACCAGGCCAGCCCGTGGTACACGCCGGAGCGCGTACTGGCGTACGCGCTGCGATACCTGATGCTGGCCCTGGCGGTGGAGTTCACACTGAACCTCGTGCTGGACTTCTATCGTCCGCGAACGCCGGATGAGGAGCCCCGCCCCGCTTTCGACAGCCGGTTGCTCGGCCTGTTCACCGAACCGGGCGGCATTGCCCGGTCGATCGCCGAAGCGATCAACTACCAGTTCGGATTCGAGGTCTCCTCGACGTGGTTCTACAAGCTGATCGAGCGATCGGCCGTCCCGCTGGTGGGCTTCGGCGTATTCGCCTTGTTGGCGGCGAGCTGTTTCGTATTCGTCGGCCAGGAAGAGCGCGTCATCGTCGAGCGGTTCGGCAAGCGACTGGAGCCCGACCTCGGGCCGGGCCTGCACGTCACGTGGCCCTGGCCTCTGGATCGCGTCCACCACGTCAGCACCCAACGCTTCGAGATGATGAAGATCGGCAAGGCGCTACCGGCCAGCGAGAACGAACCGAAGGACGAGCTGATCCTCTGGACCAACAAGCACTCCCAGGAGCCACACCTGCTCGTTCTGGTCGCGACGCCGAAACTGGCCGACTACATCCGCCCGCAGTCGGGAACGGCCACTCAGCCGGCCGACCTCGCGCCCCCCGCCGAGACGCCCGCGGCCATTCCCGCCGGCACGAAGGATACGGGGCAGGCTGTACCCGTCAGCCAGCTTCGCGTTTCGCTGACGCTGGAGTTCGAAATCCTGGATGCCTACCACTGGATCGCGACTTACGCCCAGCCGAAGAAGGTTCTGGAGGCGATCGCCAACCGGGAAGCGGTCCGCTACTTCGCGAGCACGGACGTGTCGGCCGCCCTCGGCCGGGAACGCGGCCCGATCGAGCGGGCGCTGTGGGAGAGGATCCAGAAGAAAGCGGACGCCGCCAACCTGGGTGTGAAGATCGTTCACCTCGGCCTGCAGGGGGTCCACCCGCCCGTGGACGTCGCCGCGGACTTCCAGGCGGTCATCGGGGCGGAACAGCGAAAGGCCGCCACCATCGCCGAGGCGGATGCCGACTATCGCAAGCGGCTCTCCGAAGTGGCGGGCGACGTGGACCGGGCCGAGCAACTGGACCGGGCAATCCGCGAAGCCAATCGGTTGGCGGCGGCGCCCGATGCGTCGGCCGCCGACGTGGAGGCGGCCCGTCGCAAGCGGGATGCGCTGTTCCTGGGTGACCGGACCCAAGGACTTCCCCCGGTGGGCGGCGAGGCGATCAGCCGGATCGCGCAGGCTCGCCACGAGCGGTGGGGTCTGGAAAACGAAGCCCACGGCCAAGCGGTCCTATTCGAGCAGGAGGCGGCCCTCAAAGAGGTCGCCCCGAAGGTCTACGTGGCCCGGCGGTACCTTTCCGCCGTCGCGGAGGCCGTCAAAGGCATTCGCAAATTCGTAATTGCATCGCGGCATCGGCAGGGCCCGGAATCGTTCCTCCTGGACATCCGGGACCCGATGCAGGCGCCGCTCAGCACCGCACTGGAGAAGGAAGAATAGACATGAAACGCAGTTGGCCTTCCATTGTTGTCGGCGCGATCCTGGCGGCGATCCTCATCCTGTACATGGTCTCGTTCCAGGTCCCCACCACCCAGGTGGCGGTGAACCGGACCTTCGGCGAGATCAAGAAGGACGGCGTGATCACCAAGGCGGGGCTTTACTGGAAGTGGCCCTGGCCGATCCAGAAAGTCGACAAGTACGACCGGCGGATTCAAACCGCGTCGCTGATCGGCGAGGAAACGACCACCCGCGACGGCAAAACGGTGGTGATCACCACCACGGTCTGCTGGCACATCGCCGATCCCTACACCTTCGCCATCCGCTGCAAGGACATGGCCGACGCCGAGAACAAGATCAGAATTCGCGTTCAGAGCGACCAGAAAACGATCATCGGCAAGTACGATTTCGCCCAATTTGTCTCGACCGACCCGAACGAACTGAAGTACGACGCCATCGAGGCGGAACTGGCCCGCACGGTCGAGGAGAACACCGAAAGCCTGTACGGAGTGAACATCGACCTGGTGGCGTTCGAGTCGTTCGCGCTGCCGGAAAAGGTGACCGAGTCGGTCATCGACGCGATGAAGAAGGAGCGGCAGGCCCTGGCCCAGCAATACACCAGCGAGGGCGAATCACAGGCCAGACAGATCCGCGACACGGCGGAGAGCATCGCCGGCACGATCATGGCGTTCGCGGACCGCAAGGCGAAGGAGATCGTCGCGGAGGGTCAGCAGCGGGCGATCCGCTACAACGAGACCTTCCGCAAGAACGAGGAGTTGGCGACGTTCCTGCTCAAGATCGAGAACATCCCGAAGATCCTCGGCGATCGGGCGACGCTGATCCTGGATCAGCCGATGTTCACCGACTTGCTGAGGCCCGCGTCGGAGTCGACCCCCGTTCCGTCGACGCAGCCCGCGGCGGGCGGAGTCCCGACGGCGGCCTTGCCATCGATTATCGAGCCGAAGTGACCGGGAGCGCCGGAATCGAGACGGAGTGACGAGCCTTGTCAGATCATCTTCACGATCACGATCATACCCACGACGCGCAGGACCACGATCACGCGCACGACCTGCAGGTGACCGAGGAGCCGCTGGACCCGGCGAACCAGTCGTTGGCGGACGCCCTGCGGCTCAGCTTCCGGGTGCTCAAGTTTGTCATGATCATCCTGGTCGCGATCTTTCTGCTGAGCGGAGTATTCATGGTCGACCAGAAGGAGGTCGTGGTGGTCATGCGGTTCGGCCGGCTGGTGGGCGACCCGCGCGAGCCCGGGCTGAACTTCGCCTGGCCTTACCCGATCGACGAACTGCGGCGCGTGGACGTCTCCCCGCGATCGATGCAGGTCAAGACCTTCTGGCTGAACATCAGCGAGAAGTACGCCCGCAGCGCGTTAAGCGACATCCCGCCGCGCGGCAGCGGCCTGCAACCCGGCGTGGACGGCGCGCTGGTCACCGGCGACCGAAAGCTCATGCACCTGCTGATGGACGTGGACTACCAGATCACCAATCGCGTGCGTCTGCGGGCGGACCGGATCGATCCCGCCGAGCAGGTGTCCGACGCGGTGCTGTTCGTGCTGAATGTCGACGACGCCGAGAAACTGCTCCAAGCCGTCCTCCAGCAGGCCGCCGTGGCCGAAGCCGGCAGAACGACCAGCGACGTGGTCCTGAATAATCCGCAACAACTGGCGTCAGCCGTCCGCGCCCGGGCTCAGAAGGTCCTGGATCGCCTGGAAACCGGCATCGAACTGGTCAAAGTGGCCGCCAAGCAGTCGTACTATCCCCTGCAGGCCCGCGACCAGTACCTGAGCGCGCTCGGCGCGGCCTTCCTTCTCGACAACGATCGGGATGAGCGTCTGGGCGCGGGTCATGTCGGGCGGCCTCACTTCTTCTTCTCGAACTTGGCTTCTTCGAGGATCTCGTCGATCAGCC
>JAPKGY010000381.1 GCA_026647385.1 Phycisphaerae bacterium
CTACACCCGATTGCGTCCGGGCAATCCGGCGCAGAAGGAGAAGGCCGAGAAGCTGTTTGCCGAGAAGTTCTTCGACGAGAACCGGTATCGCCTCGGCAAGGTGGGGCGGTTCCGGCTGAACCGCAAGTTCAACCAGAATGTGGACGAGACGGTGATGACCCTCCGGACGGAGGACGTGGTCAACTCGCTGCGTTATCTGCTCCTGCTGCGCAGCGGCGAGCAGTCGGTCGAGGTCGACGACATCGATCACCTGGGCAACCGGCGGCTGCGGACGATCGACGAACTGGCCGCGGACGAGATGCGGAAGGGATTCCTGAAGCTGCGCCGGACGGTCCAGGAGCGGATGAGCCTGAAGGACCCGGAGGCGATCGGGCGGATCGCCGAGCTGGTCAACAGCAAGAGCATCTCGTCGAGCATCGAGTTCTTTTTCGGGCGCGGCGAGCTGTCGCAGGTCGTCGACCAGACGAACCCGCTCAGCCAGCTGACGCACGAACGCCGCCTGAGCGCGTTGGGACCGGGCGGCCTGAACCGCAAGCGAGCCGGATTCGAGGTTCGCGACGTCCACATCAGCCACTACGGGCGAATCTGCCCGATCGAGACGCCGGAAGGCACGAACATCGGTCTGATCGCGTCGCTGAGCATTTACAGCACGGTGGACGATTACGGCTTCCTGGTCACGCCCTACCGCAAGGTGGAAAAAGGCAAGGTGAACGGGGCGGTCGCCCTGTTGCGCGCGGACGAGGAGATGCAGGCCATCCTGGCCCCGCCGGACGTCGTGGAACCCGCGACCCACAAACTTCACGAGGGCCCGGTGCTGGCCCGGGTGAACGGGGATCTGGCGATGGCCGAGTCGACGAAGATCGACTACGTGGACATCTCGCCCAAGCAGACCGTCGGCGTGTCGGCGGCCCTGATCCCGTTCCTGGAGCACGACGACGCGAACCGGGCGCTGATGGGTTCGAACATGCAGCGCCAGGCGGTGCCTCTGCTGCGGACGGAGGTGCCGGTTGTGGCCACTGGCATGGAAAAGTACGTGCCCGAAAACAGCGGCATGGTGATCCGCGCCCGGCGGGCCGGCACGGTGACGGCCGTCGACGCCTGCCACATCGAGATCGACGGAACGGACGAATACGAACTGCGGAAGTTCCAGGGCCTCAACGAACGCACGTGCCTGAACCAGAAACCTCTGGCCAAGCCCGGCGAGAAAGTGAAGAAAGGGCAGATCATCGCGGACGGGCCCGCCTGCCGGGACGGCGAACTGGCCCTGGGTCGCAACGTGCTCGTCGCGTTCATGACCTACGACGGATACAACTTCGAGGACGCGATCCTGATCAGCGAACGCCTGCTGAAGGACGACGTATTCACGTCCATCCACATCGACGAGTACGACATCGAGATCCGCGAGACCAAACTGGGCCGCGAGGAATTCACGCGGGACATCCCGAACGTTTCGGAGCGGGCGTTGGCGAACCTGGACGAGAACGGGATCGTCCGGATCGGCACGCGGGTGGGGCCGGGCGACATCCTCGTGGGCAAGGTGAGCCCCAAGAGCAAGAGCGAGCTGTCGCCGGAAGAGAAACTGCTGCACGCGATCTTCGGGCGGGCCGGCGAGGACGTGAAGAACGACTCGCTCGAACTGCCGGCCGGCGAAGAGGGCGTGGTGATCGATACGAAGTGGTTCAGCCGGCGGACGCACCTGACGGACGAGCAGAAAAAGCAGTTGCACCGTCAGTTGCGGGATTACCGCAAGACCCAGGACGACAAGATCGCGGCGGTCTTCCGGCGGATGTGTGCAGCCATCGAGGCGGTCTCGGGCCAGGCGATGGTCGACCCGTCGACCAAGCAGAAGGTGGGGCACTCGGAGTCGACGGAAGTGGTCATGGAACAGGTCGAGGCCTTCGGCGCCCAGGTGGAGGCCGGCGAACTGAAGTGGGTCAAGCCGGCCAACACCCGCGAGGAGGCCCAGAAGATCGTGGATCGGTACTGGCCTCGGTTGCGCGAGATCATGGATGAGCGGGACCGCAAGAGCGCGCAGATCAAACGCGGCGACGAGTTGCCGTCCGGCGTGCTCGAGATGGTGAAGGTCTACGTGGCCACCAAACGACAACTGGCGGTGGGCGACAAGATGGCCGGCCGACACGGGAACAAGGGCGTCATCGCCCGCATCCTCCCCGAGGAGGACATGCCGTTCCTGGAGGACGGGACGCCGGTCGACATCCTGCTCAACCCGCTCGGCGTGCCCTCCCGTATGAACGTGGGGCAGATCCTGGAAACGCACCTGGGGTGGGCGGCGGCCGTGCTGGGCTTCCAGGCGGTCACCCCGGTGTTCGAGGGCGCGACCGAGGAGGAAATCCACAAGGCGGTCCAGGAAGCCAACGCCAAGGTGCGTCAGCGACGCGATGGCGTCGAGGCGACGCAGCGGGCGGGCGATACCCGCGAACTGCTCGTGGAAATGCCGCGGAGCTTCAAGATGCGGCTGTTCGACGGACGCACGGGAGACCCGTTCGATCAGCCGGTGACCGTGGGATACATCTACATGATGAAGCTGCACCACCTGGTCGACGACAAGATCCATGCCCGGTCGACCGGCCCGTACTCGCTGATCACCCAGCAGCCGCTGGGCGGCAAGGCCCGGACGGGCGGCCAGCGGTTCGGCGAGATGGAAGTGTGGGGCCTGGAAGCCTACGGTGCCGCCTACATCCTCCAGGAACTGCTCACGGTCAAGAGCGACGACGTCGAAGGACGTACCAAGATCTACGAGTCCATGGTCAAGGGGCAGAACATGCTCGAGGCGGGGACCCCCGTGTCCTTCGACGTGCTCTGCAACGAGATCAAGGGTCTGGGGATGAACATCCAGCTCGAGAAGAGCCGGGTGATCTGAGTTCGGGAAATCGGGGATTCATCGTGTCCGCCTTCGTGACACTCAATACCCGGAAGGGGTGACGAGACATGGCAGACAACGTTTACGACCGCATAAATGACTACTGCAGCGTCAAGATCTCTCTGGCTTCGCCCAACGACATCCGGAGCTGGTCGTTCGGCGAGGTGAAGAAGCCCGAGACGATCAACTACCGCACGTACCGGCCGGAGAAGGACGGGCTCTTCTGCGAGCGGATCTTCGGCCCGGAGCGGGACTGGGAGTGCGCCTGCGGCAAGTACAAGGGAACCAAGCACAAAGGCATCATCTGCGACCGCTGCGGTGTGAAAGTGACCCACTCGCGCGTGCGACGCAAACGCATGGGGCACATCAACCTGGCGGCCCCGGTGGTCCATATCTGGTTCTTCAAGGCGATGCCCAGCCGGCTGGGCGCGCTGCTCGACATGAAGACCACCGACCTGGAGAAGGTGATCTACTTCCAGGACTACATCGTGGTCGACCCGATGGACTCTCCGCTGAAACACAAGCAACTGCTCAACGAGGAGGAATACCGCGCGGCCCGGGAAAAGTACGGCGACCACGGCTTCCTGGCCGAGACCGGCGCCGAGGCGGTCAAGCACCTGCTGCAGCAGCTCAACCTGAACAGCTTGAGCGTCGAACTGCGCGAGGCGCTGTCCAAGACGAACAGCAAGCAGCGGATCAAGGACCTCAGCAAGCGGCTGAAGATCGTCGAGAGCCTGCGCAAGAGCGGAAACGAAGCCGAGTGGATGGTGATGGAGGTCATCCCGGTGATCCCGCCGGACCTCCGTCCGCTCGTCCTGTTGGAGAGCGGCAACTTCGCGACCAGCGACCTGAACGATCTGTACCGCCGGATCATCAACCGGAACAACCGGCTCAAGAAGCTGGTGGACCTGAACGCGCCCGAGGTGATCATTCGCAACGAGAAGCGGATGCTCCAGCAGGCGGTGGACGCGCTGTTCGACAACGGCCGCTGCCGCCGCGCGGTGCTGGGCAGCAGCAATCGCCCGCTGAAGTCCCTGACCGACATGATCAAGGGCAAGCAGGGCCGATTCCGCGAGAACCTCCTGGGCAAGCGGGTGGACTACTCGGCCCGCTCGGTCATCGTGGTCGGTCCGGAGCTCAAGCTGCACCAGTGCGGCCTGCCCAAGAAGATCGCGCTGGAGCTGTACCAGCCCTTCATCATCCGCAAGCTCAAGGAGCGCGGACTCGCGGATACCATCAAGAGCGCCAAGAAGATGCTCGAACGGCGCGACCAGGAGATCTGGGACATTCTGGAAGAGGTGATCGTCAATCACCCGGTGCTCCTGAACCGCGCCCCGACGCTGCACCGGATGGGTATCCAGGCGTTCGAACCGGTCCTGGTCGAGGGAAACGCGATCCGGATTCACCCGCTGGTCTGCAAGGGATTCAACGCCGACTTCGACGGCGACCAGATGGCGGTCCACCTGCCGCTCTCGATCGAGGCCCAGACCGAGGCCCACGTGCTGATGATGTCGACCAACAACATCTTCAGTCCGGCCAACGGCAGCCCGATCATGTCGCCGTCGCAGGATATCGTGCTCGGT
>JAPKGY010000382.1 GCA_026647385.1 Phycisphaerae bacterium
GCCGCAAGATTCAACAGGTTGGCCAGCACGAGCGTCTGCTCGGCGGCCAGACACGCGTCGGACTCCGTCGTATCGGCGGGCCGGGTGGTCGCGGCCTGAACGCCTTCGCGGGCGGCGCGAACCGTCTCATCGATGAGCGCGGACACGTCGCCCCGAGCATGATGCCGGTCGGCCAGCGCGGGATCAAGCAGGGATCGCAGACACCGGACGCGTCGCAACCTCGCGCGGGCGGCATTGGCGTCATCGAACGGGACGGTTGCGTACTCGTCGGCGGCTTCGCGCAGGCGACCTTCCTGTTCGAGCGCTTGGGCGATGAAGTATTGAAGCCGTTTGGACTCGGCGGACGCGGGTCTGACCGTGCGGAAAAGGCGTCCAACCCTGATGAACGCCGCGCGGGCCGCCACGGGCGAGTCGCCGTGGCGACCTAAAGCCCGCGGCTCCTGGGTGTGGGGAGCGTGCGGATCGGCATTGAGGAGATTCCGGACTATGGCAACGGCGATATCCATGGCGGACTCGGCCCGGGCGTGCTCCGGCCAGGCTTCGACCAGGTCGGCGAACGCACCGGCTGCGTCGAGTTCGCGGCCAACCAGATGAAGGGCCGTCCCTCGGAGCCAGATCAGCTCGCCGGCGCGGGCGGCCGACACGTCCGCCGGCTTCGACGCCGACCTGTTCCGCAGCGCGTCGATCAGGGTCCTCAATCGCGGGTTGTCCGCCCGCCTGTCCGGCGGAAGCCGGTCCAGGGCATCGAAGATGGCCGCGCCGGCGATCAACTGCAGAGCAAACGGCGGCCGGTCCGGATCGATCGGCTCGTCCGCGAGGGCCCCGGCGATCGCCGCGTAGAGGTAATCCGTCTGCGCGACCGATACCGAGCTGAACACCTCAACAGGAACAAGTGCCTCGCGAACCGCCAGGAACCCTCCATCGCTCCCGCCGGCCAGAATGCTCCGTTCCGCCAGGTCGACCGCCAGCAGCGCGCGGAATTCGTCAGGCCGGGACTTGCGAACCCATTGGCGGGCGGTATCGACGGCCCTGAGGGCCTCGTCGCGTTTGCCCGCGTCGCGAAGCACGCGGATCTGTTCGAGAACGGCCAACAGGACTTCGTCGCGAAGCTGCTTGCGGCGAGCGCCGTCGGTGATTTCGGACTGAAGCGCGACGACCCGCCGCGCGTATTCGCCGGCATCGGACAGTCGTCCCGCACGCCGGGCCGCGATGGTCGCCATCGCCAGCGCGTTCGCTCGCTGGGTCGGGTCGTACTTGTCGCCGCTCGTCCACGCATATCGCTCGGTGATTTCGGCGAGCAACTCGTTGAGCAACGTCGTTCGGTGATCCGGGGGCATCTCGGCGGCGATCGCGTGGTGGAGCCGGGCCCAGGCGAGCAGTACCGCGGATCGGTAATCGAGCGCTTCGAGCGATCGCAGCCAGCCGGAGGTTTCCATCGAAGCCAGGCCGACTTCGTCGAGATTCTCCACTCGGGACCATGCACCGGCGATACATGACCGGAGTGGCCGCAGGACATCGAGGGCTTTAGCGCTCAGTTCGGCGACGGTCGAGCGGTCGCGCCCGGCGAGGTCGTTATACAGAACCGCGTGGAACGCGGCCGGATCGCTGCGATCGAGGTAATCTCTGGCCCGTTCGAGCCGCCACCAGAGGCTGGAGGGATGGCCGGGATGCCGCTCAATCAACGCATCGAGCCATTCGCCCGCCTGGGCAACCATCCGCCTGCGCTCGAAGAGCGGGGCGCCTGACGCGTCGAGTCCCGCGATCAGTGCCTCGCGTCTGCGAAGCGCGGCGTCAACGTCGTCGGCCGGCTGGGAATCCGCGGCGTACTGTTGCAGCCAGTCGCTCAGGCCGCGGGCACGCAGACCTTCGCGGAAAACTGCCTCGTCGACGTACCCGGGCGACGGCAGCGACACGGCGGGCGGCGCGGCCGGCTGCGTCCGCGGCGCATCGCCCGACACACCGCCTGCAAGCAGGAGTGAGACGAGGAGCGTACCCGCCGCTATCCCCAACCGCCGGATCATCGCGTGGTCCCCACGAAGTAAATCCGCTCGAACCCGGCAAACAAGGCCGCGTTGTAGGCGTTGACCACGCTATCCCACGGTACGGTGTCGTCGGCCACCAGGTGGACGGGTGTGCGACCGTCGAAACCGGGCACCTCGTTGCGGATTCTCTCCAGCGCCGGAGCCAGATCCGCCAAGGGCAGCGGCTCCGGGTGAAAGCGATCGACGGTCAGCCGGCAACCGGGAGCATCACCCGGTGCCGGCGCGAGCCGGATCGAAATGGGCGTGCGGGGAATCTCGATGTTCGCGGCCGCGGCCTGCTGGCCGGGCAGATCGGCCGGCAGCGTGCCCTCGGGCCGCGTGAAACGGGTGGCGGCCAGAAAGAAAAACAGCAAAAGGAAGACCAGATCGACCATCGAGGTGAGATTGAGAGTCATCGCCCACGACGGCCTGCGCCGGCTGTAGCGAGAGGAGAACGAACGCGACCGGGCGCGGTCGGTCCATCGCTTCTCGCTCACCTTCGGGGCGTTTTCAGCCATGACGTCAGCCCAACTCCGTCACCACCTGAAGTTTCGTCAGTCGATGCGCGGCGATCAGCTCCATCACCGCCCTCACCTCGCCGTACGTGAGCCGCCGATCCGCCCGGAGAATGATCCGCGGGTTGGCCGGTGCGATTTCGCCGAGCCGGTCGCTGAGTTCCTCGATGGATGCGACGGGCATCAGTCCGAAGGTCATGGCGGGGGCTCGGTCGGAACCCGCGAAGATCAGGTTGATCACGACGCGATCGCGAAACTTGCGGTCCACCGCCTGATTGTGATCCGGGCGCGGCAGAGCCATCTCCACCTTCTCCGAGGAGGCGAAGTGGCTGGCGAGCATGAAAAAAGTCAACAGCAAAAACGTCACGTCGATCAGCGGCGTCATGTTCATGCCGCGGAAGACCTGGCTCCGGTGTCGATAAAGGTGGCGCATCATCGTGTGAACACCATCCTCAGGCCTGGCTCGTGGCCTCCATCCGAAGCAGCCGGTCGCACAGCGTAACCACCTCGGCTGCATACGTATCGATGCGGTTGCGGAACAGAGCGAACGCCGACAAGGCGGGGATCGCGATCAACAATCCCCAAAAGGTCGTGACCAGAGCGACGGCGATGTCGCCCGCGAGCTTGTCCGCCTCGGGCATTCCGCCGCCGGCGGCGTAGATCCGGGCAAAGGCCTGGATCATGCCCACGACGGTTCCGAACAGCCCGATCATCGGACTCACGTTGCCGATCACGTTGAGGTACTCGATCCGGCGAAGCAGGCGCATGGCGCCCTCTTCGACGGTTTCATCGATGGCAGCCCGGGCGGCGTCGCGGCCTTCGCGGAGCTGCGACAGGCCGGCCTGGGCGGCCTGGCCGAGCAGCGAGTCGTCGCCGGCCACGAGCGGAAGCAGCGCAGCCGGCTGCCCCTGGGCAAAAGCGGCCCGCAACGAGCGGACCAGCGGGACCGGCGCGAGCGTTCCGCGGCGGATGGTGATGAGGTAATGGATCACCAGCGAAAGCATGACCATCGAAAGCGGAATCAGCAGGAACCAGGTAATCCATCCCCCTTCGATCACGAAGTGCCGAAAGAGCGAGATCGACCCACCGTTCTCGGCGCCCAACGGGAATCCCCAGCCAGGTTCGATCAACCGATTGATCATGACTGTGTTCATGGTTCTCCTCGCGTTCTCTGTGGGCCCGGCCTTCGTCCAGCGGCCCGCCGGCCCGGGAAACTCATCGCCGCGGCGCCGCTGCGTCGACCGCCGGTCGGGTCGAGACCGAAGCCAGTGCCCGGCGCGCCGGCTCACCCCACGCTCTGTCCGCGGGATACCTGCTCACAAGCTCCGTCCAGAGATTCGCAGCCAGTTCGGGACGACCTGCGCGTTGACATAGTTGCCCCGCGCGAAAAAGACTCTCGGGAGCAAGCTTGTGTCCGGGAAAGTGGATCGCGACGCGCATGAAAGCCAACCCGGCCCGGCGGGCATCGCGGTCGGCGTCGACCGAGCCCGGCAACTCGCTCTTGCCCAGCCAGGCCCGACCCCGCCCGTAGAATACCTCGGCACGTCCGGCCCCCAGGCGCTCCGTGTCCAGCGGTTCAAGCGCCCTCAGCGCATCGTCAAACCTCGATGCGGCGATCATCGCTTCGATGTCGCCGAGCCCCGCGCCCACCCGCTTTACCTCCGTCTTCGTCGGCGCAGGGGCGGATGCAGGGGCCGGGCGGGGAACGTTGGGCCAGGTCGACCGCCATTTCGCAATCGACACGCCGAGCGGTGTACCCCTCCGTGTGGCGAGAAAAGCGTCGACGGCCTCGGCGGCGGCCGGCAGGAACGTCGATCCGCCGGCCGGCGTCTTCCTCGGACGAAGCTCACGGCCACAGACGCTCCAACAAGAGGCGTAACGACACGGAATCACGAAACCGGTGCAAGTACCAGATCATCGAATGCCC
>JAPKGY010000383.1 GCA_026647385.1 Phycisphaerae bacterium
GTGTGGCTGAAATCATCCATGTTGGATACCTCCGTCTCCGCGTCGCCCGTCACCCCGCGAACGCAGGGATTGGGCCCCGTTCCCTATTGTGACGACGCGCCCGAGTCTTACATGTGACGAAAAAACCCGCGATATTGAGCCGGGCTCAGGCACCCATGGCCCCTCACTCCTCGATCCGGGAACACGGGCTAACAAGTTAGCGTACGAGTTGAGCGTATGCGCCGTCCTGTAGGAACGATCGACATGAGCCCAGCGTTTCAGCGCTGGGGGATCGACGCAATCCCCGTCTACTCCCGAGTCCCGTCAGGGACGACTGATCTTTCACCGAACTGGTTCATTCGTCCCTCCGGGACTCAAAAACCATGCTATGTGCCTCCGGTACCCACCGTTCAAACGGCGGGCTATTCTCATGGTGCCCCTCGGGGCACCTCTTGTCGACCCAGGTACGCTAAACACGTACAAGTTAGCCCATGCCATCCGCGAAACTTGCCACGGCCCCGCGGACGAGCCCGGCACATGGCTCGGGAGATCCCGGGTGGCCAAACGGGCGGTGTGTATTATCATACCGTCCTGGTCTGCTTGGATCGGAGGTTGGTCGTTGTGATTCGCGTCCTCTGCCCGCACTGCAAGCGCCGGTACCGAACCGTGACGGAAGCCATGGGGCGGGAGGCGGTCTGCCACAACTGTCACATCACGTTTGAGATCGGGCAGGAACGCCCGCCGTTCCAGTGGAAGCAGACGGATCTGGCGGAGGACTCGTGGATCGGGGTGGCGCCGCCCGAGGAGCGTGAGGAACTCAAGCACTGCGTCATGTGCGACGCCCCTCTCGAACCGGGTGCGGTCCGTTGCCCCGCGTGCGGGGCCAATCAGGTGACCGGTCTGGTGCACCGCAGCCGGCGCCAGCCCAAGGGCGACGAACGCGCGGGCGTGCTTCAGTTGATCCCCTGGCGGCTCCTGATCGCCCTGGCGGGGGTGGGACTCGTTGCGTATGTGACGTACCTGGGGATCTCGGCGGTTCACCGGTCAGCCACGGTCGTCGGCGAGGATCTGGTCGATCAGAATCTGGTCAACAAGGCGGTGCGCTTCCTGCAGGAAAGCGGCGACGAGTATGACTTCGCCCGGGAGTTCGGGGGCCAGGTCACCGACGCGAACCTCCCTCGGCTCATGTCCCGGCTGGGGGCGCGCGATCCGCAGATTCGCCGGGCGGCCGTGCAGTTGATCGGCAATGGCCGGCATACGCAAATCGGGTCTCTCGTCGCGGAGGCGGAGTCCGGCGGTCCGGTCTCGCCGGCGCGCGAGGTACTGGCGGTGATGGGGGCCCGACGGCTCGTGGAACTAAGCTGCGACAGCGACGAAGGCGTACGGCAGTCAGCCGCCAAAGCCCTGATCCTGCTGTTCAATCTTCCCAATGGTGAAGCCACATTATCCGAGTTGGCGTACCCGGCGTCGCCGGAAACAAAGGCTGCGGCGCTGAACAAGCTATGCCGTCCGTGGCCCCAGGCCGTCGGTTACTTCCGGGCGGTCGCGAACGGGCAGGGCTGCACCACGAGGGTACTCCTCGAGCAGGTAGGCCGGACGTTTTACATGCGGATCGGCGCGATGGAGTTTCGGTCGACAGCGGGCGGGGAGCGTTCGTTTGAGATCCCCATCGAGCACTGGTGCGCCGCGACCGGGCAGGCTGTGGATGTGGCCGGTCTGCGCAAGTTGATCGCCGGGCTCGTGGCCTTGGAGTCACCCAGCGGCGACGGCTGGGCGGGCACCATCCGTCTGACCGTCAAACAGGAACTCGCCGCCGACCTCCCGGGCTTCCTTCCATTCCCTCCCCCCGAGCGCGGGCAGACCGTCGAGGTGCCGATCCGGCTCGAGCGGGTTCGGTGACGAACTCGATGGTTGTTACGGATCGCGTGTGAGGAACTCTGAGAGGGGGGGCTGTCCCCATTCCGCAGCGGGGTTTTGACGGACCAGACCAGACCCACCCGGCGCAACGCACCCTTCGTCCCAGCGACATGCGGACAGTCCCCGGGCTTCGCACACACGCTTTTACAGCGGGGCGGCTGCGATCAGCAGGATCAACGGAATGGAAGGCCAGCCGACCTGAAACGCGGCTGTCGAAATGTCGTTTGCCACGAGGTTGGCGGACCGGCTCGCTTCGGCCTCGGACGTATAGGAGGCACGGATGTCGCGCACAGCCACATGCTCGGTCTGGGATTCGACCTGGCAGACGGCCTGGTACTGGGTCGAGGTGATGGGCAAAGGTCTTGCGGGTGGTCCCGCGACCGCAGGCCCGATCAGAACTGCCATCACCGCCATCGCAACCAGAGCCGTCCGCATCATAGGTCTCCCGTCAGCCCGACCGGATCAACCCGCCGGCGGTTGAACCACGATCATCATCGCATGCTGACCCCGCGCCCAGTTGGCTTGGAAGGTCGCCAACTCCTCGCTGTGCAACTGCACGGGCGATGAAGGGTCAAGGTAATGAATTCTATCGGCCGATTCAACGGAGCCCATTTTGGAAATCCCGATCACGACGACCGCGTGATTGAGCGCCGGGTCCGATGGCTGGCGGTTGATCACGCAAATGACCGGGTAGCCGCGGTCGTTGACCCAGTACTTGAGGCTGGCTGGCGGTTTTCCGTCCAGGCAGCCCGACAAGGTGATCAGGTGCAAGCCCTTTTCTCCCAGGTACTTTTTGACGTCGCCGATTCGGCTTTCGTCGAGTCCGGCCACGAGCAGGTCGCTGCGAATTGAAGCCTCGCTGAAAGTCGTTTTGTTTAGAAGGTAATTGGCAGCCATGGCAACGGACGCAATCAGGCAGCCGGAGTATTTCGAGGAGGATTCGTAACGGACTTGCAGGGCGCCCTCGGGATACTTGGCGACGCGTTGGGCTTCCTGGCAGCCGGTTTGTGTGAGGATCGCGGCGATCATCGAGACGATCCCACCGGTGAGCCGGGCTCGCCGAGCTTGGCTGGAGGGCGGCCGTGGGTCTATGCCTGGACGCCCTTGTCGGTAAGATACCGGCCGGTCGTCGATCGCGGCGGCGTGGTTCGCAGGTCTCATGGGCTGCAAAGGTAGCGTCCGGTGATGATTTCAACAATGAGGCGGTGGAAGTGGGTTGGGACGGTGGGTCTGGTATTGATGGCTGGCTGTGGGCAACCGGTGCCTTGCGGTGACTTGGCGGATGCGAGTCCCGCGCTGGCCGAGGTGTGCGTCGACGGAGTGATCGATTGCGGCGAGAGCGAGCAGCGGAACCAGTACAACGCGTGCCCGGCCGATCAGCCGCCGGCTGGAGTCGATGAGCAGGGCGTCATGTGGCTGCCGGACCTGCTTTTCGGTGTCCTGCCGAACCCGTATCACGTGGGGGTGGATTGCTGGCGGGGCTCGTCGCCGGAATTGGGCATTTCGTCCTATCAATGCTGCTACGACGCGAATGGGCTGGTAACCGAAGGCAAGTCCGCGGGGTCGTTCGATTTCGTGGATCCCTTCCGGTCGCCGGATGCGCTGTTGGAGCATTTTGGGCTGGATATCTGGCTTTGGGCGCTCTGTTATTGACCTCGGCGAGAGCGGGTGAGGAGGGTGCAGCCTTGCCCCGCTCGGTCGGGGTTCGGGCGCATCCAGCGGGGGACGAGACGCGGGGGGGTGGAAATCGTATAATAGATAGGCAAGTCGATCCGGGTAGTGCGGGTCGGCGTTGTATGCATGGGGGCGATTTGGGCTCGACCGGGCAAGTTGAGGTCGTGGCCGCGTGCCCAGGTTGTCAGGCGGCCTGGCTAAACACCTGACGCAACTTTAACTGCCAACGGTAATACGTTGCGCATGGCTGCCTGATCAGGCGGCCCGTCCCGGCGGAGACGCCTGCTATCCGTCGGGGCGACGACAGCAGGCTCGCTCGCGAGGGTAGTCGTCGTGACGCGCGAGTCAGAATATCACGGCCCCGTCCGTTCGCTGCCGGCGCCGGCGGCCAGCATCGCGCCGCGGCCGTCGGGGCGTCAACGCCGCTGCAGCTTCACCGGCTCGGTCCGCATCAGCCGCAGGACGGTGGCGACGAAGGGGCGGGTGGTGTCCTCGCTGCGGGTGGCGGCGTAAAGGCGCCGCGTCACCCCGGCCGCCGTCAGGGGCCGCGTGACGTAGTCGGCATGCCGGCGCACCTCGCGCAGGACCCAGTCGGGCAGGACCGCCACCCCGCGGTTCGAGGCGACCAGAAGCAGGATCACCGCCGTCAGCTCGACCTGGCGGATCGCCCGCGGTTCGACCCGCGCCGGGGCCAGGAGCGTGGTGAAGACGTCCAGCCGGGAGCGCTCGACGGGATAGGTGATCAGCGTCTGGTCGCGGAAGTCCTCGGCGACGACGAAGGGCCGCGCCGCCAAGGGGTGGGCGGCGGCGGCGACGAGGAGCGGCTCGTAGTCGAAGAGCGGCGTGAAGTCGATGCCGTCCATCGCC
>JAPKGY010000384.1 GCA_026647385.1 Phycisphaerae bacterium
CGACGCTCCTCCTCGAAGCGAGGGTCGCGCGAATGTTCGTACTCGGCCCCCTTGACATAGATGTCGGGGCTGCGGGACCGCTACACCGGTCGGCTTGCGGACGTGAGTGCCCCCGGAATGGGGCGGGCTGCCCAGCACCTCCAGCCGATCAACGGGCGATACGACGTGGCGAGCCTCCAGACGTCGCGCGGGTGCCCGGTCGGGTGCGAGTATTGCAGCGTGACGAAATTCAACGGGGCGAACATCCGGCGGCGGAGCATCGACGAGATCATCGAGGAGTGGAACTCGACGCCGCGGCGGTTCATCTTCGTCACCGATGACAATTTCTTCGGGGTCGGGCCGAAACATGCCGAATGGGCCAAGGAGTTGCTGCGTCAGATCATCCGGCGCGGCCGCAAGCGGCTGTGGTTCAGCCAGACGACGATCAATATGGGCGACGATGCCGAGGGGTTGAAGCTGGCGTACCAGGCCGGTTGCCGCGGCATGCTCATCGGTTTCGAGACGTTCAACCGCGAGTCGCTCAAGGATTACCACAAGGGCATCAATCGCAACAACCTGAGCCGGTACAAGGAACTGGTCGACGGCTTCCACCGGGCGGGGATTTCGGTTTTCGGCGCGTTCATCATCGGCGCCGATCAGGATACCGAGGAGACGGTGGCGGAGACCGCGGTGCAGTCGGTGAAGCTGGGGATCGACACGATCCAGATCACGAACCTGACGCCGCTGCCGGGTACGCGGCTCTACGAGCGGTGGATGGCGGAGAAGAAGATCTTCGCGACGAACTATCCGGAGGACTGGGAGCGGTACACCTTTGTCGAGACGGTCTATCATCCGTCGAACATGAGCGCGGCGCGGCTGGACGAGATGATCTACGAGTTGCGGCACGCCGCCGCGACCACGCCCTGGGTGTGGCTGCGGACGCTGCGCACCTTCCGGATGACGCGGAGCATCACGAGCGCGCTGTTCATCCACGGCATGAACAAGGGCTGGAAGCGCATGGCCCAGCTCCAGTTGCCGAAGGATGAGGCCCGGTTCGGCTTCACGCCGCGGATCAACGAACGGACCCGCAAGATCCGGGACGCATTCCGCCTGACCTTGGCCAAGTATCCGTCGATGTGGGCGGCTGAGCCCGTGCCCGCGCCGGCGGCGGGTTGAGCGGGACGGCCCGGGCGCTTCCCTCCCGTTTTCAAGACACGCCGATTCGCACCTTCGCACACGGTCCCCCCTCCTGATCGGTGGACAACGGTCGGGGCCGAAGCCCTCGGTTCTTTCCGTTCCGGTTTTGTCGGTCTTGTCACGCGGAGGCCGCCGGTTTGGAGCCGACGTATGCGCCGATTCGCGGAAGCGACTCAGCGGTTGGCGGGTGAATTGAGGACGACTCGGAAAACCGTGCCGACCTTCTCGTTGGATTCAAACGTCACCGTGCCATGAAGACAGGTTGTGACCAGCAGCTTGACCGAGTAGGTGCCGATTCCCCGGCCGTGAGAGCTCTTCGTGGAAAAAGATCGCTGGAACAGTTGGAGTTGCACTTCCCGGGGCATCACACCGGGATTGTGAACGGCGAACTCGAGTTCCGATGGGCCGACGCGTCGACAGGAAACCGTGACCGTCTCGCCGGCCGAAATGGCTTCGAACGCGTTTTTGATGAGGTTGACCAGCACGCGCCGCAGCAGCGTTTCATCCGTTTCCAGGCCCCCGTCGGCGTCCGCGGGGGACTGAAACACCAGGAGGCGATTCCTGGCCACCGGGTGCGTCTGGAAGATCCCGCCGAGGCTGTCGAACAACGAAGCGACCGCCACTTTGGATCGGGAGGGCGTCAGTTCGCCTCGCTCCGCCGAGGTCAGATCGCGTTGTGCCTGGATCTGCTCGACCAGTTGCCAGACGAGTCTGTTCAGGCGCTTCATGTCAGCGGGTGAACAAGGTAGCCCCTCGGTTCCGAAAAGCTCCGACAAGGCGACGATGCTCTCGATGGTATTGAGGGTGTCGTGAAAGAACATGCGTTCGAGGACGGCGCGGCGCTTGGCGTCGCTGATGTCCCGGGCGGCGAACACCATGAGCCGCCGGCCCTGCACGGACAGCGGAGTCGCCACCACCTCCAGGTCCAGCGCCTGCGGCCCATCCGCTCGCGCGATGCCGATCCGACATTCGCTTCGCGCTCGGCGATCCGTTCTCCAGCACTCCATGATGCTTTTGACGGCTCCGCACCATTGGCATGCCTCGCTGGTTCCGCACCCGCCGGGCATCACATGCGCGTTGACGCAGCCGAGCAATTCTCCCGGGCGCAAGCCGAGGGCCTTTCGCGCATCGGTCCCGCCCAGAAGATCGACCACGTATCGGTTGTTGGCCACGACCTGCCGGTGCTCGTCGAGCACCAGGCAGAGTTCGGGGAAACCCTCGATCAGTTGCCGTACGAGGCGGCTGCGTTCCAGCGTGTCGATGGTCGCCGCCAGCTCTTCAAGCGACCGTCGTTCCGCGGGTGCAAACCGGGTTGGGGCGACAGAAGACACCATGGGACACCTCCCTCGCGCGCCGCCGGCGCGGGCCGTTGTGCCGGGGTTCTTATCGGTTCTCCTTGGCCTGCACTTGTGCTCGGTCCGCGGCGGAGCGCCCGAGATCCACACGGTCCGACCGCGCGAACGGTCACGTATCGGCGTCGTGGGTGTCGATATCGAGCGGGGCGTGCATGTGTTCGGTGGTGGCGGGCGTCCGGAGCACGCGGTAGTAGCAGAACGCGGTGAGGGCGGTCACGAAACCGCAGGACAGCAGCATGAAGATCCAGCCGTAGACGGTCATCGTTTCGCTCCCGATCGCGCCGCCGGTTCGTCGTCCACCACGGGGAATTTCCCGATAGCCCGCCATCGCTTGGCCGCCAGGTTCACAAGCAGGCCGAAGAACACCAGGAGTATAGCCACGAAGGCGAGCATGAGCAGCACGGTGCCGCGGTCCTCGGATTTCAGGGTCTTGATGTTATGGATTTCGGCCGGAATGCTGTTCAGGCACCAGAAGACGAAGATGGCCAGCAGGTAAGTCGGCGTCACGTACTTCATGATGAACCAGATGAAGCGGGGCACAGCCATGGCAGCGCCGCGGGAGGATTCGGCCTTGACCTTCTCGATGCCGAAGAGCCATCCGACCACGATCGACTGGATCATGGCCAGGAGGAAGATGCAGACGGTACCGATCCAGAAATCCATGACGCTGAGAGCGATCAAGTCCTTGGAAAAGTAAACCACCAGGAGCGAGCCGATGGCGGTGAGCATTCCCAGGCAGGTGACCGAGAGCCTCCGCCCCATGCCGAAGCCCTCTTCGAGGAAGGCGATGGCCGGCTGGAGCATGCTCAGCGAGCTGGTGATGGCCGCGATGAACAGCATGAAAAACCAGATTGCGCCGAAGAAGCTGCCGGCGGGCATGCGAGCGAAGACGGAGGGCAGGGCGACGAAACCGAGCTTGAAGCTCGATTGGAGGACCTCGGGCGTCAGGTCGGCCGCCGACAGGAAAAGGAAGGCGGCCGGCAGGGTGATCAGACCGCCGAGGCAGACTTCGCAGAACTCGTTGGTGCTCGACGCGGTGAGCCCGGAAAGGACGACATCGTCGTCCCGGCGCAGGTAGCTGGCGTAGTTCAGGATGATGCCGAAGCCGACGGACAGGGTGAAGAAGATCTGCCCGGCGGCGGCGAGCCAGAGTTGGGGGTCGGCCAACCCCGCCCATATCGACTGGTCACTGACGTCCCGGATCAGGGCGGGATCGAGAGAAAGAGTGATTTTCTCGCCGGGTCGGGCCACCCTCGCGCCATCCCCGGCGGTTGACCCGGCGTCGTCGGAGACACGGACGCGAAACTCGGCGGTGTGCGATTTGAGCCCTCCCTTGACTGTCCCCTGGAACACGAGGTCGGTCGGCGTGGGCAGGTTCCCGGGGACCTGGAGCGAGGCCTGGCCTCCGAGGCCGGTGAAGGATTCGATTTCGGGGCCGGCGGCCTGGTTCCAGTTATAGCGGACGGCCACGCTCGGGCTCCACATGAAGCCGAGCGCGTTGGTGACGTTGGCTTCCGGTCGGCTCGGGTCAGGCGTGTTCAGCGTGAGGACGCGCACGAGCACGATGGTCGCAAACAGGATGAGCGCCGGCATTGCATACTTGCAGAAGACCTCGATCCCCCTGGTCAAGCCGCGATAGATCAGGAAGAAGTTGAGTGCGAAGACGATGATGAGAAACACAACGCTTTCCTGGATTCCCCCGCCGCCGCGGAGCAGAAACCCGTTGTACTCGGTTCCGACGAACTCGTTGAAGTGATTCTTGTATGCGGTTACGTCGGCGGAATGGCCGGCCATCCGCCCCGTGAGGTAGTCCCAGGCATAGGCCAGGCACCACGCTTCAACGTAGACGTAGTACATGTAGATGCCGACCGGGACGATCAGGGCGAGGGCACCGAAGTACTTGC
>JAPKGY010000385.1 GCA_026647385.1 Phycisphaerae bacterium
CTCGGTGTAGGCGGCTTTGATCTCGGCGGCTTTGTCCTTCCAGCCGTCGTGGCCCGGGACGTGCGGGTCGGTGTGCCGGGCGTGCAACTCGACACAGGTGAGGCCGTGCCGCTTCATGAAGGCGATTCGCTCGCGGTCGAAGATGCTGATGAAGCCGATACGCATGGTGGGAAAAAGTCAAAAAGTCAAAACGTCAAAACGTCAAAAGAGAACGTCGAAATCGCAGATTCGCCGTGGCGAACGCCGAAACCGGGGGCAGCCCTTTCGGTCTTGATTGGCTGATGGTGTACCGCTTTGTGCGGGCGGAGTCAAACGGCGGCGCAGACTTTTTTCGCGGCGTCGGTGAGGCCTTCGGCGGTGACCAGGCCCGGGATGGCAGCTTCGGCGATGATCCTGCGGGCGCGTTCGACGTTGGTACCTTCGAGGCGGACGACGACGGGGACCTTGAAGCCGACTTCGCGGGCGGCGGCGACCAGGGCTTCGGCGATGAGGTCGCACTTGGCGATCCCGCCGAAGATGTTGACGAGCACCCCTTTGACCTTCGGCTCGCCCAGCAGGATGCGGAAGGCTTCGATGGCACCTTCCCGGGTGACCGATCCGCCGACGTCGAGGAAGTTGGCCGGCGATCCGCCGTGGAGCTTGATGAGGTCCATGGTGGCCATCGCCAGGCCGGCGCCGTTCACCACGCAGCCGATGTTGCCGTCGAGCGCGATGTAGGTGAGGCCGGCTTGGTGGGCGCGGATCTCGTTGGGGTTCTCCTCGGTCGGGTCAGCCATGGCCTGGATTTCGGGATGGCGGAAGAGGGCGTTGTCGTCGAAGTTGATCTTGGCGTCGATGGCCAGGAGCCGGCCTTCGGTGGTCAGGACGAGCGGGTTGATCTCCGCCAGCGAGGCGTCGTACTCCAGAAAGGTGGATGCCAGTCCTTGGAAAACCTTCACGGCGGCTTTGACCGGGTCCGGCTGCTTGAAGCCCAGGGCGTCGGTGAGTTTGCGGATTTGGTACGGCTGGAGGGACGCGAGCGGGTGGAGCCACTCCTTGATGATGGCCTGCGGGTCGCGGGCAGCCACCTGCTCGATCTCGACGCCGCCCTCGCGGCTGACCATGACGACGGGGCATCCGCGGGCGCGGTCGATGGTCATGCCGACGTAGTACTCGTGGGCGATGTCGACGGCTTCAGCCATGAGGAGACGCTTGACGGCGATGCCGGCCGGCCCGGTCTGCGGGCTAACCATGCGATTGGCGAGCATGAACTCGGCGGCCTGGCGGACCTGGTCGGCATTGTCGCAGAGACGCACGAAGCCGGCTTTTCCGCGGCCACCGGCGAAGACCTGCGCTTTCAGCACGACGCGGCGCCGGATACGCTCGAACGCAGCCACAGCCTCGGCGGCTGATTCGATCACGTCGCCCGGCGGAACGGGCACGCCGGCGTCAGCCAACAACTGTCGAGCCTGGTACTCGTGGATCTTCATGTGAAACGCCTCGCCTGGGGGATGAATCCCTGTGTCCTGTTTTTGATGCGCGCGGGGGCTGGTTCTCGGGTTCCACCCGCGGAGCGGGGTTACAATAACAAGTGTGAAGTGGGTTGACCAGGGGCGGACGCGTTAAAAGTCGAGAAAGAAGAATTGAGAAAGGTCGGACGGGTAGCGGATGTTGCGAGAGGGGGGAGCACGCCCTGCGAGTACGCGAGCGTGGCACCCGGCTCGATGCAAGACCTCAGGACTCTCACGTGGAGAGTGTGGAATCGAGAAAGGGGGATGGGGGGCGGTGATCGCACGGGTGTTTGTTGATAGTGATACGCAGTTCGATTTCATCGATCCGGCCGGTCGTTTGTACGTGCCCGGAGCGGACGGGATTCATGAGCCCGTCGGTCGATTGATACGGTACGCGCGGGAGATGCACATTCCGGTGCTCAGTCCGGTGGATGAGCATCCGGAGGATGATCCGGAGTTCGAACAGTTCGGGCCTCACTGCGTGCGTGGAACGCCCGGGCAGAAGAAGATGGGGTTCACGAGGCTGGAGCGATCGTTGACGCTTCGCGCGGAGGATGAACCGCCCGATCGGCCTGCGCGACTGGTGGCGGAATACGAACAGTTGATCTTCCCGAAGCGAGTGTTCAGCGTTTTCAGCAATCCGAATTTCGGGCGGGTCGTCGAGGGGCTGGAAGTCGATGAGTACGTTGTGTTCGGGGTCGCGCTGGATTATTGCGTGCGCGAAGTATCGCTGGGGCTGCTGGCCCGGGGTCAGAGGGTCACGATCGTGCGCGACGCGGTGCGTTCGATCACGATGGAGGGCGAGCAAGACACGACGCGCCTGCTGGCCGAGCGCGGCGCACGCTGGGCGAGCATGTCGGAGATCATCATCGGCGAGGGAGCGCCGTCGCCTGCAGCGCTGGGGCGAAGTACGTGACGGTTTTCCGGCGGCGCCCGTCCCTTGTTCGGGACGGAAATGTAGCTTTATTCGTACGAGTGGGGATAATACCAGGCCGATGGGTCCACAGAAAAGAACAGCTGGGGTCTGCTCTTTTCGAGAGGCCGCGCGGGTCGCCGCGGCGATTGGCCGGAGCGACCGGAAGCCCGCGGCTCGTTGTTTTCCATTGTTCTTCGAGAGTTCTCGAAAGTACGCGTTGTGTGGCTCGGCACGCCGCTTTTTTTCCCGAGCGAGGGGGTGACGGACTTGCAACCGCAAAACTGGACATTATAATCCAGTTATGATTTGCTTCCGAGCATAGATCGCTCGGCGGAAAGGGAGTTGGTCCTTTGGCGTCGGATGAGCCTTACGTACACGTGCGGAAGCGGTCCCGGTGGGTGCCGGCGGCTTTGCTGCTGGGCGGGCTCATTCTGGTGTTGGACCCGGTTCCGTTTGGTTCGCCGGTTGTTCCCGCGACACCGGTACCGGCTTGGGCGACGGATACGACGCCCGTCCGCCGGCCTCGGCTCGTTCCCGAATATGAGGTCGCGGGCTTCACCTATCGTTGCAGCGACTGCCACAGCATCATTCCATCGCCTCCGGAGACGGATCGGCCGTTGACTCAGCACACGGAGATCGTGTTCGAGCACGGTATGAACACACGGTGTTTCAACTGCCATCATCGGACGAACCGGGACGCCTTCGTGGACGATGCAGGGGGCGAGATTCCGTGGAATCAGCCGCAGCGTCTGTGCGGCAAATGCCACGGTCCGGTTTATCGCGACTGGCAGCACGGATCGCACGGACGAACGAATGGTTACTGGGACCAGACGCGGGGTCCGCGGGAGCGTCGCAAGTGCATTGAATGCCACGATCCGCATCATCCGCCGTTCATGCGGATGGTGCCGGCCCCCGGCCCGAACACGCTGCGCATGGGGCAGCCGGGGCCCGCGGCACACGAGTCGGGGCGCAATCCGCTGAAGCTTGAGAAGGACGAAGGACGAACGATGAAAGAATGACGAATGACGAAACCAGATTGTCGAAGAACCGTTGTGGCGGAACGAATGAAGGACGAATGACGGGAGAATGACGAAGCCCGAAAGTCGAAGATCCGTCTTGGTCGCGGTGGCGACCGTGGTGGGACGAAAGACGGGCGAAGGGATGGCGGATGACGGACGTACCGCAACATGAACCTCCGCGGCCTGAGGGGGCGGCTCCTGACGAGGAGCGCCTGAGTCGGCGCGGTTTTCTGGCGAAGGGGGCGGCGGCGGTGGCCGGCGCGTCGGCGCTGGCGGCTGCGTTCGCGCCGTTGCGGCACCTGGATCCGGACAATCTACCCTCGGTCGAGGAGTTTCTGCAGAAGCATTACAAGGAGATGACGCCGGAGGAGAAGGTGAAGGTGTTCGAGCGGATCCGGCGGGAGGTGAAAAAGCGGGTCGGGGCGGACATCACGCTGGCGGACCCGCCGCCGATGACCGGGGTCGAGTTCGTTTACGGGTTGAACATCAGCCGATGCATCGGCTGCCGGCGGTGCGTACACGCGTGCGTGAAGGAGAACAATCAGTCGCGCGCTCCGGAACTCCAGTACATCCGCGTGCTGGAGATGGAGAAGGGCAGCATCGACGTCGAGACGTCCGACCACTACTACGACCCGCCTCTGGTGCCGCACCCGGACAAGTTCTACATGCCGGTTCAGTGTCATCAATGTGCCAATCCGCCCTGTGTGAAGGTCTGTCCGGTCGAGGCGACCTGGCAGGAGCCGGACGGCATCACGGTCATCGACTACGACTGGTGCATCGGATGCCGTTATTGCGAGGCGGCCTGCCCGTACTGGGCGAGGCGGTTCAATTTCACCGATCCGCAGCTCGAACCGGGCGAGGTGAACACGGACACGGCGTACCTCTCGAACCGTCCGCGCCAGCGCGGGGTCATGGAGAAGTGTACGTATTGCCTGCACCGCACGCGGGTGGGGCGGATGCCGGCGTGCCTGGAGGTCTGCCCGACGGGTTCGCGGAAGTTCGGCA
>JAPKGY010000386.1 GCA_026647385.1 Phycisphaerae bacterium
ACAGATCGTCATAAGCGAACGTCTGACTGACCGGCCCGCCCAGAACGTTGGGCGGCGGGACCGCGACCCCATTGGCGATCGAGAGCACGTTGCCCACAGTGTCGTATGTATAGGCCAGGTTCTGGAAGGGATCGGTGCCCGTTTTGCCCGCTAGGAGCCGGGTCAGCCGGCGGTTTTCGGGATCGTAGCCGTAGGCCGTCCGGATCCCGTTGTGGGTCTCCAGGAAGGCCCGCTGTTCGAACTTGTCGTACTCGAGGCGCTTGATGTAGTCGACCTGGAACCCGCCTTTTACACCGGTACCCGACGCCAGCAGGCCGCCGGAATCGTACCGGTAAGTCAGCACCTCGCCGTCGGGATAGATCATCTGTTGCAGTCGGCCCCACGTGTCGTAGGTGAACCGGGTGGTGTAGACCTCCGGCGAGTTGGCACTGTTGCCCTGGGTCTTGGATGCGATGGTCTTGGTTTCCCGGGTGACCTCACCGAGCTTGCCGTAGAAGCGTTCCTCCGTGCCGCCCTGTGACCGGATGGTTGCGATCCGTCCGGCGCGGTTGTCCGCTGCGCCCGGCGGCCCGTACGTGTAATCCACATCGATCTGCGGTGAACCGGGATACCGGATGCTCATGAGCCGGTTGAAGTCGTGGATGTATCGGATGCTCCGCCCCGTGGGCCGGAGGTTGGCCGTGATCTTCGCGACGAGGTTGCCGGCCGGATCGTATTGATTCTCCGTCTTGCCGGCGTCGGGATTGTCGTTGACGACCAATCGGCCCAGGTTGTCGTATGCCAGTCGTGTCAGGTTGTGCCGGTCGTCCTCGACGAGGACCAGTTGCTTCATCGGGTCATGGACGTAGCTCGTCCAGATCTGCTCCGCGCCGCCGTTGTTGAACTCCAATACGCCGACGATCAATTCACGGACATCACGGTAGACGCGTTTCTGAACACCGTTGGCATCGACCACAATGGTTTCAAACTGTGTTGCGCCCCCTCGGTCCGGCCCAAAGCCGTAGGTGTTGGTGCTGAACGTGCCGTCGGGAATCGTGAGCCGGGTCACGCGGTCGAGAACGTCGTACCGCGTCCTTGTCGGCGCGACGGAGTCGTAGTTCGGATTGAACACGGTGGCTGAGCCGAGCGGCTCGACGATCGGATAAAACTGCTCGACCGTGCGGCCGAGGAAGTCGAAAGTCATCCGGCCGGAGACGATCATCATGTCCTGAGGGGCGGCCCCCGGCCCCGCGTGGATGGTAGCATCCTTCTTGGTCTGCAACACGTGGGTCAGACCGTCGATAAACAGGACGGTCTCGATGGGGTCCGCCGGATTCCGGAACACGTCGATATGGCGTGTGCGCGCCCAGGGCACGGCCGCGGCGATGTCGTATGCGAACTCGAAGGTGTGATGGCCTGTGCCGGACTCGTAAGGCCCGGTGATGGTCTGAACCCGGCCGAAGACGTCGTACTCGTGGCCCGTCTGGTTGCCGTTAAGATCGGTGCTGAGAGTCTCCCGGCCGTACTTGACGTTGTAAGTAGCGGTCGAGACATAGCCGAAGCTGTCTTCGATCGACGCGATGTGCGTCTGCACGTCCGGATCGTAGCTCAGCTCGATCACATACCGCTGCCCGGCATGATTCGACGGGCCGGTGACCCGCTGAAGGGTGCCGTTCGGGAAGTAGTCCAGGTCGGTCACAGCCACCTGACCGTCCTGAAGGAACCGGCGAACCTGGCGCAGATCGCCGGTCCCCGCCTCGATGGTGGCTTCACGACGGCGCAGCTCGAGCCCATTGCTCGTCACAACGATGTGGTCGGCGATGCCCACGATGTGATGAGCCGGATCGGAGAAGTAGCCGATCGTGGCCAGGAGGTCGTCCTGAGCGCCTGCGTCCCCCGCGTCAAAAAACCGCACGACGTTGCCCAACGCGTCGTATTCGTTTGTCGTGTAAGTGGACTTCGAGGCCGTCGGCCCGCCCTCGTAAAAGAGCTTGTCCGCACGAACCAACTGCGGAAAGACGGTGGCCGTGGTGCTGAGAGGGTCCGCGGGCAGACCGGAAGGCACGTCGACCAGTGCGTACTGATTGATCTCCTCCGTGAATCTGTTGCCGGCCGCGTCGGCGAGCACCTGGCGCTCGAGCAGCCCCTTGCTGTAGTAGCCGTCAACAAGGAACGTGCGTGTGACCGTCCGGTAGACGGCGTCGCCGCCTCCGGCATCACGATGCTCCTCGACCACGGTGCGATAACCGTAGAAGTCGCGTTCGTTTCGCTCGTAGATACCGCCTGAATAGGCGTACGTGGTCACCTGGGTGTCGACGCCGTCGCCCGGATAACCGTCGTCCACCTCAACGCGGCTGAGGACCCAGCGGCTCTGGGGCAATTCGTAGGTATTGCCGTCCCGCGCGTAATCCAGGGTGATAACCGCTCCCAGCGGGCGCGTGATCTTCCTGAGGAGATTCGTCCGGTCGGTACGATTCAGGGCCGCCGAAAGGTTGCCTTCGTCATCGGATCGGAGGTGATCCGCGTAGCCGTCGCCGTTAATGTCCCTCAGCAGGACGCTCGGCCGCGACATGGATTCGATTCCCGCGTCGAGGCCGGGATTGATGATGATGTAGCAGCAGCCGAAGCACCACCCCCCTATCGCCATCGTGAAGTACGCCCCGAGCCCCTGGTTCACGCTTGCGTTGGCGTTGATGTGATCCTGTGCGACGTCGGCCCAGAGCACCTCGGCGGCGAAGCCGTTCCCGGTGTTAAAACCGACGTAGAGGTTGCCGCCGCTGGACCGAACAGCGTCCGGCAACCCGTCGCCATTGATGTCCGCCAGACCGCGGTCGGTCCAGGAATCGCTTTGTGAAATGGACGCACCTCCGCCCACGCCGTAGATCCCGTCGTTGAAACCGGCGCTGACGCCGAGGTCGAAGCTGTTGCTGAGGCCCTCGTTGACGATGGCGGTCCCCCAGAGTTCCTCGTCGGCGAACGCGTAACCGAGGTTCAAGGCAACGTAGATCAGCCACTCGCCTTCGACGGAAGGACAAAGCTCGAGATCCGGGATGAGGCTGCACGGGAAGTACTCGTTACGGACCTTGTCCGGCAAGCCGTCGCCGTTGACGTCGATGAGATCGAAGTTGGTCTTGGACAGGCCGCAACCGAGCGTGCCGCTGAAACCCAGCGTGGGCATCCGGCTTCCCTGTTTGCCCGTCGTGTTGCTGCCGGTGCCGGACGGCGCGACGTTGCCTTTGGCGTTTGCGTCGCTGCTGGCCGGGTTGCCACCGACGCCGAATCCGGCACCGGCGTTCTGCGACTCGTTGGTATTGTCGCGGATGCCGATCAGGTTGGGCACCCCGGCGGGGTCCAACAGACCACCGGTCATCGTGGTGTACTGGATGTGCGCGACGCCGACGACATCCGGAAACGCGTCGCCATTCATATCCATGAAGTCGAGCCTGGAACTGCTGGCCCCGCAGCTCCGGGACCCGGAAAGAATACCGACGCCCAGGCCGACGGAATCCTGATCGCCGACGCTGATCCGCTCCACTCCGCGTCCGGCCGCGATATTGCCCGGCTGCGGCACCTCGATGTGGTCGGCTCCGAGGCGGGAGCTGCTCATCGTCTCGGCCGCCACCCAGCAATGATCGTCCTGGCCGCCCCAGAGGTCCGGGCTGCCGTGCATCGGAATGAGCGGGAGGCTCTTCTCCCGGAAGAAGCGGTAGGTCCCGTCGCTTCCGGCGTTTTCCGCGTCTTGCTGGATCCGGCAGTAATCGAGCACAAGAAGGGCCTCATCCATCGGCTGCGCGGCGCGCTGGCGGTTGCCGTCGTAGGCCACGAACGACCAGCCGCGGTAAGGCTCGTTGAAGAAGGTCGTATCCAGCACGACCGAGCTGTGGAAGTTGCTGGGAACTACCACCACAGCAGGGATCGCGCCGCCCGGCGGGACAAAGGATGCCACGACACGCTTGGCGATCAGCTTGGCGGCCAGGCCCGGGTCCGGATCCTCGCAGTACTCGGCCCGGCCGTCGCGCGTGCTGTAGTCGAAGAACAATTCCTCACCTTCCGCCACGTCGATCGACAGGTTCAGATCGCCGAAGAACACCGAGTTCGCGATGAGAATGTGCCCTTTGGCGACGCTCTCCCCCCGTCGCTTGACGGTCAAGACCAGTTCGGAATTGACCAGGCCGAAAGCCGGATCGACGCTGAGATCCGCGGAGATCAGGATCGGTCCGTCGTGGGGCGGCACGGTCCAGGCCGCCTGGGGGGCAGCCAGTTCGTCCTCAGGGTACAAATCGACGTCAGGGACCGGCTTGCTTCGGATGATGAAATCACCGGTATTCGGGTCCGTCACAACATGGCCGGGGGCATCGATGTAGAACATCTCCGGCTTCCATTCGATCTGAGCCAGGTCGATGGGCGAATCCACCTGAATGTAAAACTCGAGCTGGTTGCCGAGGC
>JAPKGY010000387.1 GCA_026647385.1 Phycisphaerae bacterium
CGCGGTATTGCCTTCGAGCGAAAGCATCCGATCCCAACTGAAAACGTAGTCGCTTTGTCGATTCTGGGAAAGATCGGCGTATTTGATCGCGCCGATGCCGACGGCTTCCGCCACGTCGCGGATCTCGGCCTCGGTGAAGCCGCGGCGGCGGACCGGGTCGGCCTCGGCGGCGCGGACAAGTTGCTCGGCCCGGCTGACGGCCTCGTCGAGCAACTCGCTGAGTTTAATGTTCTCGCCGCTGCGGGTCTTGAGCGGCCGGCGGTCCTCGCCGAGGATCGAGCCGAAACTCGCGTGCTCCAGTTTCACCGGCGGACGATTCGGCCTGTACGTCCACCCCATCCCCCGTACGGCGGCAAAGACCATCTCGAAATGGCGGGCCTGGCGGGCGTCGGTGACGTAGATGATGCGGTCGGCGTGAAGCTGCTCGACGCGGAAACGCACGGCGGCCAGGTCGGTCGTGGCATAGAGGAACGCGCCGTCGGACTTGCGGACGATCATCGGCAGCGGGTTGCCCTCGGGATTCCTGAACATCGGCTGACCCTCGGGCGTCAGGTGGAAGACGCAGAGGGCGCCGTCGCTCTCCTCGACGCGGATCCGCGGCACATCCGGACCGCCCGGCGCGGGCGAAGCGCCCCGGCCGAACCGCTTTTCGATGTCCGCGACCAGGCTGGGCAGGAGATCGTTGTAGAAGCTCTCGCCCCGCTCGTCATCGGCGGTGAGCCTGACGCCGAGGCGGCGGTAGATCGGCATGTAGTGGTTGCGCGATTCGTTGACGATGTACTGCCAAGCCTTCCGGGCAGTCGGATCGCCCTGATGAAGGGCGACGACCTCAGCCCTTGCTCGTTCGGCGAAGGCGGGATCCCGGGCGGCCAGCGCGTTCGCCTCCTTGTAGAACCCCTCGAGGTCGGCCACATGCACGTCGCCGGAGCCGTCCAGGGCGGCGGGCATCTTCTCCTTCAGGTACGCGATGAGCATGCCGAACTGGGTCCCCCAGTCGCCGATGTGGTTCTGGCGGATGACGCGGTGGCCTTCGAATTCGAGCACGCGGGCGATGGTATCGCCGATGATCGTGCTGCGGATGTGGCCGACGTGCATCTGCTTGGCGATGTTCGGGCTGGAGTAGTCGACGACGACGGTTTCCGCGGCCCCCACCGGCGGAATACCCAGGCGATCGGGCTCGGTGGCCGGGGGCACGACGTTCAGGGCGTCGGCCAGCCAGCGGTTGGACAGGTGGATGTTGATGAAGCCCGGCCCGGCGATCTCGAAACGCTCGACGATCGGAGGAGTCGCGGCGGAAATGGCGTCCACGATGCGTTGGGCCACGTCACGAGGCTTCTGCTTGGTCTGCTTGGCGAGGCCCATGGCGACGTTGGACTGGTAGTCGCCGAATTTCGGGTCGCCGGCCGGCCTGAGCAGCGGGTCGACCTGCCGCCCTTCCTCGCCCAGGACCCGCACCAGGGCGGCCCGGAACATATCGTACAGTTGTTCGACAATCGACTGCATCCGTCCTGTCCTTTCGAACGACCGAGGAGGCGGGATTGTACCGGAATTGCAGCCCGGAGGCACGTTATCGGCCACGCAAACTCTTCAAGGGGCGGGTATTGCGCACCGATACGGGATGCGGAAGCGCATGGGTGAAGAACCGCGCGGAGAGGCCCGGGGTTCGCGCCCCAGACGCGACATTCCCGGACGCAGGGAGATCAAAATGAACGTCACGCCTGCCTGGATGAAAGCATTGAGCCAGACCGCCGTTCAGGAGCCGCAAGTCGCCCTGGCGAACACGCCGGCAACGGCGGAAGAAGCGGAATCGGAATCGCCGAGCGAGTTTCGGCCCAAGCCGGCCACGAGCCTGGCAGATGCGGGCCTGACGCCGGCGATGGTGGAGGCCATCATCTTCAAGTACCTGCACTCCGTGGGGTCCGCGACGGGCGCGAAGGTGGCCACCATGCTTGCCCTGCCGCACCCGGTGGTGGTCGAGCGACTGGCTGACCTGAAGCAGCAGCACCTGTTGACGTACGTCGGGACGGCCAGCATGGGGGATTTCACATACACGCTCACCGACGCCGGCCGGGAGCGGGCCCGCAAGTGCCTCGAGGAGTCATTTTATATCGGCACGGCGCCGGTGCCGCTCAAGGCTTACGTGGAAGCGGTCTCGGCGCAGTCGATCACCCGCGAACAACCCAAAGAGGAGACGCTGCGGGCGGCCTTCAACGATCTGCTGATCAACGACCGGATGTTTGCCACGCTTGGACCGGCGATCAACTCCGGCCGGGGTATGTTCCTCTACGGCTTCCCGGGCAACGGCAAGACCAGCATCGCCGAACGAATCACGAAGTGCTTCGGTTCGGAAGTCTACATCCCGCGCACGCTGCACGTCGACGGGTTCCTCATCAAGCTGTTTGACCCGGAGATTCACCAGGAGATCCCGCGCGAACGAAACTCCATCCTGAAAAGCGAACAGATCGACGAACGGTGGGTCCGGATCAAGCGGCCGACGATCATCGTGGGCGGCGAACTCACCATGGATGCGCTGGAAGTCCGCTACAACTCGACGACGCGGATCAGCGAGGCCTCCACGCAACTCAAGAGCAACCTGGGCACGCTGGTGATCGACGACTTCGGCCGGCAGCGAATGAACCCGTTCGAGCTGCTGAACCGGTGGATCGTGCCGCTGGAGCAGCGGTTCGACTT
Source organism: Phycisphaerae bacterium (assembly GCA_026647385.1). Lineage (GTDB taxonomy): Bacteria > Planctomycetota > Phycisphaerae > UBA1845 > PWPN01 > JAPKGY01. The sequence continues at coordinate 2,692 of JAPKGY010000387.1, forward strand.
CCTGGCCCTGGCGAACGGCCAGAAGATCCAGGTGCCCTTCGACCAGCTCCTGATTTTCTCGACGAACCTCGAGCCGCGCGACCTGGTGGACGAAGCGTTCCTCCGCCGCATCCCGTACAAGATCAACGTCGAGGACCCGACGGAGGGCGAGTTCCGCCGTCTGTTCGCCATGATGTGCGAGCGGTTCAGGATCGAGTGCCAGCAGGATGCGGTGGACTACCTCGTGGAGGAATACTACCAGAAGACCGGTCGGGCGTTTCGGTGCTGCCAGCCGCGCGATCTGTTGACCATCATCAACAATCAGAGCCGATACGGCGGCCAGACGCCGCGGTTGACGCGCGAGGCGATCGATTTCGCAACCAAGGTGTACTTCGCGGTCATGTGATTCACCTCTTGAGAAAGGCGCGGAATCGCCGGTTCTCGTCCTCGCGCCCGCGGGCCGGGTTGGCGACGATCCGGGGGACCTTCTCCATACACAGAACCTCGCATCGGGGGCCGCGGCCCGCGCTCACGCCGCCTGGCTGGTCGCGGCGGTCAACTGCCGACGGAGGACGTTGAGAGCCTCGCGAAGCTGCGGGTCGATCATGATTTCGAACCGGCCGGCGGGCTCGGAACCCGGCGGCAACGTCGACGGCGGAACCGCCAGAAGATCCACCGGGGGGCGCGACGTTACCGGGATCTCCGGTTGGGTGGCGGAGAGGCCCGGTTCCGGCAACGTGGCGGCGGGCCGGGTCTTCGCGGGCTCGGTCGTCGGCACGAGGTTGCCGCCGGAGAAGACCGCAAGCCAACTGTCGAGCATGGCTGTCCGTTCCTCGGGCGTCAGGTCCACGATCCGGTTGGGCATCACACCCTTGCCGTGGATGCGTTCACCCTTGGGCAGGTAGTAGTAGGCCCGGGTCAGCTTGATGTAACCGTTGTTGTTTTCGACGGGCAGGACCTCCTGGACGCTGCCCTTGCCGAACGTCTTCTCCCCCACCAGCACGGCCCGCCCGTGGTCGCGCAGCGCGCCGGCGAGGATCTCCGACGCGCTGGCGGAGCCCCCGTTGACCAGCACGACGAGGGGGATGTGGGGGTAGTCATCCTCGGCGGTGGCCATGTAGGTGACCTCGGGCTCGTTGCGGCGTTTGGTACTGACGATCTTTCCCTCTCGCAGGAATCGATTGGCGATAGTCACCACCGATTCGAGCAGCCCGCCGGGATTGTCGCGTACGTCGAGGATCAACCCGGCCAACTGGTGCCGGGTGAGCAACTCGCTGATGATTTCATGACATTGCTCGGCGGTCTTGCCCTCGAAGCTCATGATGCGGACGTACCCGATTCGCAGATCGGGGTCGATGAGGTAGTCCCACTTCCAGTCGGCGGACCGGGCCCATCCGCGAATCGTCGGGACGTTCACGACGCTGCGCATGATGGGGACGTCGAACGGCTCCTCGACTCCGGGTCGTTGGATCGTGAGGGTAACCTTGGTGCCGGCGGGCCCGCTGATCATCTTGACGCACTGGTCGCGGGTCAGGCCGGTGGTCTTGATTCCGTCGATGTGGGTGATGCGGTCGCCCGGCCTGAGCCCGGCGCGAAACGCCGGCGTACCCTCCATCGGGCTGATCACGACGAGGCCTATGCCGGGCGGGTTCTCGAGGTGTACCCCGATGCCCGGGAACTCCCCTTTCGCGCGTTTCTGAAACTCCTGGTATTCCTCAGCGGTGAAGTAGGCGCTGTAC
>JAPKGY010000388.1 GCA_026647385.1 Phycisphaerae bacterium
CCGGTGAGCCGGCTGAGGCCCGCCATGTCAGCCAGGAAGGCGAGGTTCTCGTCGTGCAGCGCGAACCGGACGGCAAGATTCGAGTCAAGCGGTATCGACAGGAGGAAGGCGAGAAATCGGCTGAGGTCAAGACCTATGCCACGGCCGAGGAGCTCGAGGGCGCCGACCGCGAGGCGTTTGATTTGCTCCAGGACGCCGAGCGGGGGCGCATGCGTCCGCCGGGCGGATCGCCCGAAGCCGAGCGCCGGTTCCAGGAATACATGGAAGACGCGATGCGTCGCTACGAGGACGCGGTTCGCGACATCGAGCGACGCACCGAGCGGTATCAGCAGGAACTGCGCGACTGGCGGGAGCGTCTGGAGAGGGAAGTGCGTCGACAGAACTGGCGGGACCGCTGGGATCAGTGGCGCAATCGGTTCTTCCAGGGCCCGCTGGAGGAACTGAAACCTCTGGTCCCCCCGCCGGCGACGAAGCCGTGCCCGATCCCGCATGAGGCGCCGCCTCCGCCACCGCCGGGTCATGGGCTGATGCCGGGTGCGGCCTCGCCACCGGGCCCACCGCCGGAACCTCTGGCCGCCCCGCCGCCAAGCGTGCGTTTCGATGTGGCGCCCGACGGCCATATCACCGTCCATCTCCGCCACGAGGACGCGGAGATGAGCCGCAGGTACGCGTCCGAGGAAGCGTTGAAAGAGCAAGCGCCGCGGGTCTACGAGCAGTATCAGGAATTGCAGAAGCAGTTCCGTTGAGCGGGAGCGACGGCGCGCGAGGCTTTCCGCGGTCCGACGGTAAACCGAATGATGGATGGTCTGGGCCGGCGTGGCGACCCAGGCCACCCTTCCTGAAACCGCCACAGGCCCTGTGCCGACGATCGGAAATGCACGCTCTTGCCGACGGGGCATGCAGCGGTTACGCTTCTGCCCATGACCGAAGGCGCCTCATCCAGGATTCTGCTGGACGGCGCGGGCATCCGTGCGGCCATGGATCGCCTGGCGCGCCAGATTCACGCGGCGTTGCCGGCCCATACACCGGTGGGTGTCATTGGTATCCGCCGGCGAGGTGAGGTTCTGGCCCAGCGGCTCTTCCACGAGTTGTGCCGCGAAGGGGTCGAGGACATCGAGGCCGGCTCCCTGGACATCACCCTGTATCGCGACGACCTGGCTGAGCTCGGTCCCCAAGCCATCCTGCGGCAAACCGAGATTCCCTTCGACATCAACGGGCGGTTCATCGTGCTGGTGGACGACGTGCTCTACACCGGCCGCTCGGCGCGGTCGGCACTGGACGCGATCATCGATCTCGGGCGCCCCCGGGCGATCCGGCTGGCGGTCCTCGTCGACCGGCCGGGCCGGGAGTTGCCCATCCAGGCGGATTTTGTCGGCGTCAAGGTCGAGGAGCCGGACGTCCCCGTCGCGGTCCTGCTCACGGAGTCCGACGGTCGGGAAGAGGTACGGGTGGGATGACCAGAAAAACGGCGTCGCAACATCCGTCCGCGTCGGCCCGGCAGGCGGGCGGCGACGGCGGGTTCACCTGGACCCGTCCGCACCTGCTGGGGCTGGAGGACCTCTCCAAGGAGGAGATTCTTCACATCTTCCGGACGGCCGAGTCCTTCCAGGAGATTTCGACCCGCAGCATCAAGAAGGTTCCCGCACTGCGAGGCCGGGTGGTGGTGAACCTGTTTTTCGAGGATTCGACGCGGACGCGAACGAGCTTTTCGCTGGCCGCCCAAAGGCTGTCGGCCGACGTCATCGATTTCGCCGCCGCCCGTTCGTCGGTCACCAAGGGGGAATCGCTGCGGGACACGGTGCGCAACATCGAGGCCATGGGCGTGGACGTCTTCGTGATCCGGCACCCGGCCGGCGGCGCCCCGCACTACATCACCCGCTGCACGAACTGCCACGTGATCAACGCCGGTGACGGCCAGCACGAGCACCCGACCCAGGGGCTGATCGACATCTTCACGATCCGCGAACGTAAAGGGCGGATCGAGGGGCTCAATGTCGTGATCGTCGGCGACATCAGCCACTCGCGCGTCGCCCGCTCCAACCTGTGGGGCCTGAACAAACTCGGCGCGAACGTCACCTTCGTCGGCCCGACCACGCTGGTGCCCCGCGCGTTCCAGGAGATGGGCGCCAAGGTGACCCACGATCTCGACGCCGCGCTCAAGGACGCCGACGTCGTCAACATGCTCCGCATCCAGCGCGAACGAATGACCAGCCAGGTCTTCCCCAGCACCGAGGAATACGTTCGTCTTTTCGGGCTGACCCGCGAACGGCTCAAGGGCACCAGGCCCGACCTGCTCATCCTGCATCCCGGCCCGATCAACCGCGGCGTCGAACTCGCCAGCGACGTGGCCGACGGGCCGAACTCCTCGATCCTCCGGCAGGTCTCCAACGGCCTGGCCATCCGGATGGCCGTCCTCTACCTGGTTAACCAAGCCGGCACCGCCATGCCGGCGTAATCACCGCCCGCTATTGGTTCGCCGAAAGAAGCCGAGTCAGGTTTGTCGAACCTGAGAGTTGTTCGTAAAGTGGTTTCTGGAGCCACCCACCCGAGAGGTGCCGTCGTGCGTCAAGCCGCACTGGTCGATTTCAAGAGCATCCAAGCGCTCAACGACCGGATCGCCCGGCAGTCTCAGCCGCTGCGCATCATCCTGTTCGGCTCGTACGCTCACAGGTGTCCCACGGCCGATTCGGATGTTGACCTCCTGATCATCCTGCCGTTCACCGGATGACCGGTCCACAAGTCGGTTGAAATCCTCCTCGCGACCAGTCCCCCATTTCCGGTCGACCCTCTCGTGCGCACGCCCGAAAAGGTCGAAGAGCGTTTGGCCATGGGTGACACTTGTCTGCGTAACATCATCGAGAATGGCACGGTGCATTATGAAGCCGATGACCACTGAATGGGTGGCCAAGGCGGAAGGTGACTTTGCCACGATGGACTGCGAGGCGCGGGCCGGCAAGAGCGCGAACTACGATGCAATCTGTTTTCACGCCCAGCAATGTGCCGAAAAGTACATCAAAGCCCGCCTGTGCGAGAGCGACGTTGCCTTCGGGAAAGACCCACAATCTGATCGCGCTACTCGGGCAGGTCCTCCCGGTTGAACCGTTGTGGGAGGGCCATCGGGCGGACCTGGCTTACCTTTCCGCCTTCGCCGTATCGGCCCGGTATCCCGGCGAATCAGCGGACAGGTCCTCGGCCATGGATGCCCGGCGCCGATGCCGGGCATTCCGTCGTGCTGCCCGGGACTGTCTGGGCCTTCACGGTTGACAAACATGTCATCAGGTCCCACAACGACCGTGCAAAGGCATTCACGACTCTGGATTCCGGGAACCGGGCGTTTCGCTTTTCGACGTCGTTTCCACGCTTGGGCTTTTCGGCGTTTCGCTTCCCTACGCCCCCGTCAGGTATGCCTGCACATAGTACCAACTGAGCGATTTGACGTTGAACAGCACATGGACCGCGATAACGACCACCAGCGAACCGGTGCGCTCGTACAGATAGCCCACGACGACCCCGAACAAAACGAGCGACGGCACGAACTGCGGCGTCTCGACGTGCATGATGCCGAAGATGACGGCGGTCGCCACGATCGCGAACCAGCGGTGGCGCATCGATCGCGCCGGCGGCAGCACCCTCCTCAGGGACGTCTGCAATACGCCGCGAAACAGACACTCCTCGCCGATCGGAGCCATGATCGCGGCGCTGATCAAGGCCAGCGCGCGCAGGATCGTCGGCGTCTCGCTCGATCGCAGGGTGGTGAACACGCCATGGTCCGGCGGCTGGTATTCGGCCCATAGCAACCGGATGATCCATTGGGCCGCCAGCGCCGCCAGCCCCGTCCAGCATACTGTCGCGAGCCATCCGCCGACGATCCAGCCGGCGGCGGCGTTTCGCCCGATCCGAGCCGGGAGGGCGAAGCCGTAGCCCCTCAGACCCGCCCGGAACGTCGTCGCCCCCACCACCAGGCACGTCGAGATCACCAGGGTCTGCATCACGACCGACGCGACGATGCCTTGCCGTGCCCGGGCGATACTGGTTTCTGCCTCCTTTGGGAGTACCGCCTCCGCCAGCGCCAGGCCGCCCATCAGACCAAGGACGTAAACGCCCAGGCAAGCCCAGACGACGAGGGTGTTCATCCGATTTGCCCGGATCGGCGAGCCCTGAAGGGGATCGCCCCCGCCCCTGCGCCACCAGCGCGCCGCGGCGACGATCAGCACGATCGCCCCCGCCGCGACCAGCAGGCAATCAAGCGTCTCCAGCAACGAAGCCTCATTTGGCATAGCGCAGCCACCCAAGAAACGCAATCAGACCATCGAACCGGGAATCCTGAATTCATTCCCTCGTTTTCACTTTTCTCCCGCCCTCTCTCGAACCCGAGGCCGGCATCCCCTATGATGAGCAGGCGAGGAG
>JAPKGY010000389.1 GCA_026647385.1 Phycisphaerae bacterium
GTACTGGTTGATCACTTCAGCCTGACGCCCGTATGCGACCATGTCGACGAAGCAGACCTCGTCCTTGCTGTTTCCGTCCCGGTCGCGCCACTTGCGGTTGATCGCCATCCCGAACTCGCATACGGGCGTGTTGCTCGGCGTATACGAAAGCTGCGGATCGCGTGTCAGGTTCCCCGCCAGAATCACCCGGTTGAAGTTCGCCATCACAGCACTCCTTCAGCCTGTGCCTTGGGCCCGGCTGACTTATTGGTCGTCGCTCTCGCTGGCAGCGCCCACCGGTTCCGGTTCGCCGCCGCCACGGCGCCGATCGCTCGCGGCGGCCGGCCCCGGAGACACGCCGCCGCTCGGAGCATCGCCCGAGGGGGCGGATCCGCCGCTGGCCAACGCCTCCTTCATCTGCGCCTCCGTTACGTGATCGGCGCGCACCACGAGGCTCCGGAGGATCATTTCGCTCAACTCCGCGTCGCGCTCGAGGGCAGTGATCTTCGAGCTGTCCGCCTCGAAGTACGTCAGCACGTAAATACCGCGCTTGACGCCCTTGATCTCATAGGCGAGTCGACGCTCGTCCCATTTTCCACAGACCAGCACGGTGGCCTCCGCTCGTTCCATCAGCCGATCGACCTCGGCCTTGATCTTGTCCCAGTCCGTGGCCGCCGCCGGGTCGAACAGCAACATGGCTTCATACTTTCTCTTCAACGCTCGATACCTCCCATTTATCCGGCGAGATACTCAGTTCCCGCCCGTTTCTTCTTCCGCTCGGTTGAACCGGTTCATCGCCTCGACGATTCCCTCGGTCACCCAACATTCCACGGCATCCGCGGCCCGTCCGATGGCCGAGCCGACCGTCGCTTCCTCTTCCGGGTCAAACGGGCTCAGCACGTGGTCGACCATCCGTTCGCCGCTGACCTGCTCGATCCCGATCCGAAGCCGGGCGAATGCCTCCGTCCCGATCTGCCAGATCACGTCGGACAGGCCGTTGTGGCCCCCGGCCGACCCCTGCGGCCTCACGCGAAGCCTGCCCAGAGGCAAGGCCATGTCGTCCACCACCACCAGCAGGTCCGCCGCCTCGATCTTGTGAAACCGCACCGCCTCTCCGACGGACTGCCCGCTGCGGTTCATATAGGTCATCGGCTTGAGCAGGAGCACCTTCTCGCCTCGGCACAGGCCGGTCGCAGCCAGCCCGCCGAACTGCTCCCGCCACGAGGCGGCTTCCCACCGCCTCGCCAGCTCGTCCACCACCCGGAACCCGACGTTGTGGCGCGTCTTCGCGTATTTCGCGCCAGGGTTCCCAAGTCCCGCGACGAGCTTCATCGCCTACTCCCGCAACGCAAAGGCCGCCGAGTTGTCCGGCACCGTCACTTCTTCTCTTCCTCTTCCTCCCCCTCGGCCGGCTTGCGGGCGGTGATGATCTCCGGCTGCTGGGCGGCCTCCTCTCCCGGCGCCGCCACGACCTCTTCCTCGGCCACCTTCGCGCGAACCGTACAGACGATCGCCTCGGGCGGCGTCACCGCCTTCACGCCCGGAGGCAATACCAGATCGCGCACGTGCAGGGACTGGCCGACCTTGAGGTCCGCCACGTTCACCCGAATCGAGTCCGGTATCGAGCCCGCCAGCGTCTCGACCTCCAGTCTGACCAGCACCTCCTCGAAGATGCCGCCTTCGAGCGTCCCCGCCGGCGTCCCCTTGTACTCGAGCGACACCGATACTTCCACGCGCTCGTTGAGGTCCACGCGCATGAAGTCCACGTGCACCGGCCTGAGGCCGAGGTGGTCGTACTGGACCTCCTTGATCAACGCGGAACCCGTCTGCCCTTCAATGTCCAGCTCGACCATCCGCGTATGCTGCTCGAGCACCTGCTCCAGGTCGTCGGCGGACATGGCCACCGGCTGCGGCTCCTGCCCGTGTCCGTACACGATCCCCGGAAGCTCACCCCCGCGGCGAAGGCGACCCGCCTCGCGCGAACCCCTCGCCCGCCTTGTCTTCACCTGCAGTTTGGTCATTTCCATTTCCAGCACTCTCCCACAAAGAGCCGATCGCGATTCCGTGAGCCGCCGGCTTCTGGCCGGTAATGTTCCCCACGTTCCCGAAAGGCCTCAAAACCCGATTCCACTCCCCGCGCAATCAGCGCTTCGCGTTCTTGAACAGCTCGCTGATCGACTGATCCAGGTGGATCCGCCGGATCGCCTCGCCCAGCAGGTTCGCCACCGACAGCACGGTCAACTGCGGCAACCGTTTCGCGACTTCGTCCCGCAACGGGATCGTATCGGTCGCGATGATCCAATCGATGTTGGCGGCCTGAAGCCGTTCCACCGCCGGCCCCGCCAGGACCGCGTGCGTGGCCGCCAGCAGAAATCGCTTCGCTCCGTGCTCGCGGAGGATCCGCACCGCCTCCGTGGCGGTGCCGGCGGTCGTGATCATGTCGTCGAACATGAGCACCGTCTCACCCTCGACGTCCCCGATCACCCGAGCGGCGACGGCGGTGTCTCCGGAGGTCCGCCGTTTGTCGATGACGGCCAGTTCGCCGCCCAGACGCTCCACGAACGCCGTCGCACGCTTCAGGTTGCCGACGTCCGGTGATACCACCACGAAATCCTTCAACGCCATCGACGCGATGTGCGCGGAGATCACCGGCAGCGCGGTCAGATGATCCAGCGGCAGATCGAAGAAACCCTGGATCTGGTCCGCGTGCAGGTCCATGCCCAGCACTCGATGGGCACCCGCCTCGGTAATGAGGTTCGCCACCAGCTTCGCGGTGATCGGCGTGCGACCCTCGGCCTTGCGGTCCTGACGCGCATAGCCGAAATACGGGATCACCGCGGTGATCCGCCGGGCCGACGCCCGACGCAGGCTGTCGATGAAGATCAACAACTGCATCAGGTTCTCGTTCACCGGCGGACAGGTCGACTGGATCACGAAGCAGTCCCGGCCGCGAACGTCCTCTTCCAGCTTGATCAGCGTCTCCCCGTCGGGGAACTGATCGATTCGAGCCCGTCCCTTGCGCGTACCCATGGCCCGGCAAACCGCGTCCGCCAGGCCCGAACTCGCCGTGCCCCCGAAGATCGTCAGGCCGCAGACCGCATGGTTCTTCACCTCGTCAGGCAGGCGTTCGTTCATTTCGAAGCCCCTTCCACTTGCCCGTTCGACTCGCGCACCACCGAGCCGTGCGCGATCTGGCGACCTTTTCCGATCGACAGAGGCGCCACCAGGATCGAGCCGTTGCCGATGTACGAATCGTCCCCCACCTCCGAACGATGGATCCGCTGCCCATCAAAGTTCGCGAAGATCGTCCCCGCCCCGACGTTCACTCTCTCGCCGATGGCGGCGTCGCCGATGTAACTCAGGTGCCGGGCCCGCGTACCGGCGCCCAGCGTCGAATTCTTCAATTCAGTGAACACGCCGACGACCACGTCGTCCTCCAAGGCCGTCCCGTCACGCAGGTACGCAAAAGGTCCGACGATACAATGTCGGCCGATCCTCACCCGCCCGTGGATGTAGGAGAACGGATAGATCACCGTGTCCTGCCCGATCGTCGCGCGGATGTCGATCCAGGTGTTCAACGGGTCCACGATCGTGACGCCGTTGGCCATCAGGTTCTTCTGGATCCGCGTCTGCATGATCCGGCCGACCTCGGCCAGTTGCTCGCGACTGTTGACCCCGATCGCCTCCTCGGCCTTCACCGCCGTGATCGCGACCGCCCGATGCCCTTCCTGCACCAGGATGTGCAGCGCGTCGGTGATGTAATACTCCCCTTTGACGTTGTCCGGCCGAATCTCCTCCAACGCCTGGAAGAGCAGCTTCTTGTCGAAGCAGTAGTAGCTCGGGTTGATTTCCTTGATCTTCCGCTGCTCGTCCGTGCAGTCGAGTTCCTCGACGATGCCCTGCAGGTTACCGTACGCATCCCGCACGATGCGCCCGTAACCGGTCGGGTCGTCCAGCAGGGCCGTCGCCAGGGTGACCGCCGACTTCTGCTTGTTATGCGTCTCGATCAGCAGGGAGATCGTCTCGCTCCGCACCAGGGGCATGTCCCCCGCGATGACCAGCACATTGCCGTCGAAGTCCTCCAGGGCCTCGCGGCAGCACATGGCTGCGTGCCCGGTGCCCTTCTGCTCGTCCTGTGAAACCCACGCGATCGGCCCCTCGCCGGCAAACGCCTCGATCACCTGCTCCTTGCGATACCCGACCACACAGGCGATCCGTTCGATCCCCGCCGATCGGCACGCGTCGATCACGTACGCCAGCATCGGCCGACCGCACACCTCATGCAGGACCTTCGGGAGATCTTTGAAGGGGGAAGGAGAGGCGAAGGCGGTCGAGGCGGTGCGAGGAGAGGTGCTGACGATGTGCAGGGCATTCCCGCTGTAGAGGCGGTTGCACTACGGTTACACGACGAATCTGCACGCCCCT
>JAPKGY010000039.1 GCA_026647385.1 Phycisphaerae bacterium
GTTGGTGGGCTCGGCCTCCTCGGCCGGGACTTGGGCGGCCATCTCCTGGGCTTGTTTCAGGGAAAGAGGCTTACCCTTGCGCTCGCGTACCAGCACCTCGCCCCGTTCGAGCGCCCCCAGCGAGGTGATGTCGAACCCGAGATCGTCGCGCGCGGTGCCGTCCTGCGACGCGGGCAGCTTGATCATGTCCTTGCACCCGGGGCACTTGACGTTCCGTCCGGCCCATTCATCGGGAGCCTGGATGATTTTGCGGCATTTCGGGCACGTGACCTTCATGTTTCGCGCGAACCACCTTTCCCGAAGGGACCTGTGATTATCTCCATCGCCCGGGCGCGGTCAAGCACGGCCCGCCCCCGTCCGCGACCTCGCGGGGCCGTGGCAGTCTCGGCGGTTCCGCAAGGAGTCGCACTTCATGGGCGGCATGGGCTGACCTGTGAGCCCGTGGCGCTTGACCGTGGGGGACGGGCTGACAAGTTTGCCGATGAAACCATGAAACAAGCCACCCAACCGGACTGCCCCATCGGTCAGTTTGAGTGTCTTACTAGGATTGTCTCCGACGCAGACGCCCGCGATCCATTCCGGTCTCTCCGCGGGACCGAAACTCGCCGTGAATTCGCCCGGGCACGGGGTGGGCCTGGGAGAAGGTCCGCGGGCGCCCTCACTCACTCCTCGATCAACTCCACCGGAACGGCCGTCAAACCGGCCCTCAGCTTGCTGATCGCCTGGCATTCGATCTGGCGGACGCGCTCCTTGGTAACGCCGAAGAGCTGGCCGATCTGGTGAAGCGTCATCGCACTACCGCTGCCGTCCAGGCCATAGTGGCGAACGACGACGTCGCGCTCGCGATCGGTCAGCAGATCCAGCCCCTTGCGCAATAATTGCCGAACCCCTTCGAGGACGGTTTCGCGCTCGACCGCATGCTCCGACGACGGCGCGGCCGCCAGCATCTCGTCCACCCCGGTGACGAGCCGCGCGGCGGCGTAGTTTTGTTCCGGAATCGTCCGGGCGTAGTTGCGCATGATCGCCCACGAGGCATAGGTGCTGAACTTGAAGCCTCGGGCGTAGTCGAACTTCTCGACCGCCCGCATCAAAGCGAGATTGCCGTCGCTGACCGTCTCGAAGAAGCTCGACGATTGCCCGACGTGTTTGCGGGCGATGCTCACGACCAGACGCAGATTCGCCCTCAGAATGTCGTTCTTGAGCTGCTCGATGCGGGCCAGCAGGGCTTCGTGGGCGTCGAGTTCGGCGTCGGTGACGGCCAGCGGGTCGAGCTTCTTGCGCAGGCGGTCGGCCTTGAACTTCAGATAGTTGTAGAGGCGGAACATGTGCCGCTCGTGTTCGGCTGACAGCAACGGACAGCGATAGAGTTCCTGCAGGTACGGCGGCAGATCGTGCGGCGGGCGAACGCGGCGGCCGGCCGTGACCGTCTGCTCCGGCGGGGCCAGGATGACCTCGTCGGCGCCGGGAGCCTCGAACTCCTGGTTGTGGACGTATTTGAGCTCGATCGCCTGAAGCTTGCGAGCCCGCACCTCGCGAACGACGGCTCGGACCGCCTCCGCCGATCGACCGAATCGCCGGCCGACGACCTCGGGTGTGCCGCCCGCGGCCACCGCGTCATAAATCGCCTGCAACTCCGGCCGAATCACCGGCTGCTGATCGCCGCTGAACAGGGCCTCCTCGGGATGCGCCTGGTCGTAACGCCGCAGCGTGTAACGCACCGTCTCGACCGCCCGCCCGACCTTCGCGGCGATCTCCTGGGACAACTCGTGCAGACGCAGGCGCCGTTCGGTGAGGATCTCGCGGGCCAGCGCGACGATGCGCTCCCGCTCGGCCTCGGTGAGCTGGCTGAACGCAGCCCCGCGCTTCACCTGGTCATGGTGGGCGACGATGAACCGGCGGATCACCCGTTCGGTGAACGCCATGCGGATCGTGTTGTCCGGGAATCGCAGACGCCGGCCGATGAGGCCTTTCCGCCGCCATCGACAGACGGTCTTGGTCGAGACGTTCAGCCTGCCGGCCAACTCCTCCGTCGTCCAGCAACGCGGGTCCATCAGCAACACGGGGACCGGATGGCTGCCGCTCAATTCCTCCGCCAGCAGGGCGAGGTCTTCCATCAGCGTCTTGCCCAGCATGGGCTTTCCGGACATCGTTGTCATCGGGCGATAGGCGGTGATCTGATGGCAGACGAAGTCGTAGGGATAATGCTTGTCGGGTGCGATCAACTCCGCCAGGTGTTCGATGGCGTCCAGTTGCCGCAGGCGCAAACGGGCCGGCGACATCTTGAGCTGCATCGCAAGCTCGGCGATCGGCGGGTGGTGGTACCTGGCCATGGCCGACTCCCCGGGGCGGCTACTCCCGCACCCTTCGTGTTGCCTCCAGGGCCTGTGCAGACTCGGCGATCGGCCCATCAGCCCGTTTTCGGCTGATCGGGCAACACGTTACGCGCTGTCGGTTTCCATTCCCCGCAGCCGGCTGCAAGTCCAGGGGACTCGGCAAGGGCCGGCTGCCACGAGACGCCCGCGTCGAGGGGGAGTATCCAAAGCCCGGGGAAACGGACGCTCGACGCGACTCGTCCATATTGATTATCGTTTATCTTTCCATAAACGTCAATAACTACAACGAGTTATCCGCGTTCATGGCGCGGGGAGCCCGCCCTGGGGTCCTGCGGCTCCCTCTTTATGGTAGCCCCGCAGGCCCGAAAAAACTGGCCCCAGATCCCGATCTACAGTCTGGCTGTATTCGTTGCTTTCCGTCCGATACCCGCCGCCGCGCGGGCTTCGGCCGAACTGGGCAGGGTCATCTTTGAAACCCGCAATCTCCAATCCGTGATTCCGCACCCGGCCTGGTGCCCATCGAGCTGCCGCCATCCCTCCGCAGGCGAGTCGCGGTGACCCGTCGGCTGCCCAGGTGCACGGCGGAAGTCCGCCCAGGCGCGACCTCGCTGGAATGGAGCCTCCGTCACCATGACCGCCGCCCGCGTCGACGTCATCGAGCGCGGGCGGTTGGGTTTGATCGGATTCGCTGACAGGTCACTTGATGAACAGCATCTCCTGGTAGGTCGGCAAAGGCCACAGGTCGTCGGCGACCATGCTTTCGAGCTCGTCGGCGAACTTGCGGGCCGTGACCATCGCGGGCACGAGCTTGTCGTGGCAGTGTTTGGCGTGGGCCAGCTTGTCGCCCGAGTGATGCTCCAGCAGGCTCTTCAACTCGGCCAGGCTGTCCTGCAGGCCCTTGACCAGCGCGGTGATCTTGTCGAGCGTGTTCGTGTCGAACGTGTAGCCGACGGCCTTCAGGTTCGCGCAGGTCGTCGCCAGCTCGTTCTGGTACCGCACAGCCGCGGGCCAACAAATGGTCTGGCCGATCTTCAGCGTCAGCCGGGCCTCCATGGTCACCGTCTTGCAGTACTGCTCGAGATAGATGTCGTAGCGGCTCTCGAGTTCGCGCTTCGACAGGACCTTGTACTTCTCGAACATCTTGATCACGTCCGGCTCGACTAAAGCCGGCAGGGCGTCGACGGTGCTGCGCAGGTTGGGCAGGCCCAGGCGTTCAGCCTCCGCGTGCCAGGACTCGCAGTAATTGTCCCCGTTGAAGATGATGGCCCAATGTTTGTTCATCAGGTCCTTGATGAGCGCCTGAACGGCGTCGTTCAGCTTGCCCGGATCGCCCTGGGTGGCTTTTTCGAGCTCGGTCGCGACGTAATCGAAGGACTCGGCCAGAATCGTGTTCAGTGCGACCAGCGGCCCGGCGATCGATTGGCTGGAACCGACCGCCCGGAATTCGAACCGGTTTCCGGTGAATGCGAACGGGCTCGTCCGGTTGCGGTCGCCGGAGTCCCTGGGCAGCGGCGGCAGCACGTCCGCGCCCACGTGCAGGAAGCTCTCCTTGGCGGTTGAGCTCGCTTTGCCCGTGCGGATCTGGTCGAAGACCTCGGTGAGCTGGTCGCCGAGGAAGATCGAGAGGATAGCCGGCGGCGCCTCGTTCGCGCCCAGACGGTGGTCGTTGCCCGCGTGGGCGACCACCGCCCGCAGCAGCTTGGAGTGCTTGTGGACCGCCCGGATGATCGCGGCACAGAACGTCAGGAACTGGGCGTTGGATCGCGGGTCGCTTCCCGGATCGAGCAGGTTGCCCAGAGTCCGGCTGCCGATGGAGAAGTTCAGGTGCTTGCCCGAGCCGTTGATCCCGGCAAACGGCTTTTCGTGCAGCAGGCAGGCCATGCCGTATTTCTCAGCCACCCGCTTGAGGGTGATCATGATGAGCTGCTGATGATCGGTGGCAACGTTGGCCGCCTCGAAGATCGGAGCGATCTCGTACTGCGCGGGCGCGACCTCGTTGTGTCGGGTCTTGACCGGTACGCCGAGCTTGAACAGTTCCCGCTCGACTTCGAGCATGAAGGCCAGCACGCGTTCGGGGATCGCGCCGAAGTAGTGGTCCTCGAACTCCTGCCCCTTGGGCGGTCGGTTGCCGAACAGCGTGCGTCCGGCCGTCAGCAGGTCGGGCCGGGCGAAGAAGAAGTTCCGGTCGATCAGAAAGTACTCCTGCTCGGGCCCGGCCGTCGCGAACACCGGTTCCCCGTCGTACGTGCCGAACAGCTTGAGGATGCGTTGCGCCTGGGCGTTCATCGCCTGAACCGCTCGCAGCAGGGGCGTCTTCTTGTCCAGGGCTTCACCCGTCCACGAGACGAATGCGGTCGGGATGCACATCGTCGTGCCGTTGGGGTTTTCCAGGATGTACGCGGGGCTGGTCACGTCCCACGCGGTGTAGCCGCGGGCCTCGAACGTCTCGCGGATGCCGCCGGATGGGAAGCTGGATGCGTCCGGCTCGCCCTGGATCAGGGCCTTGCCGGAGAACTCGGTGATCGCGCCGCCGTTGCCGTCGGGCACCAGGAAGCAGTCGTGCTTCTCCGCGGTGATCCCGGTCAGCGGATAGAAGACGTGGGCGTAGTGGGTCGCACCCTTGCTGATCGCCCAGTCCTTCATGGCGTTGGCGACGACGTCGGCGATGCTGGGGTCCAGCCGCTCCCCTTTCTCCATCGTTCGCATCAGGGTCTTGTACACCGGCTTGGGCAGGACCCGCTTCATCACGCTGGAATTAAAGACGTTCCCGCCGAACACTTCGCTCGCGGGGGTTGACGCGAAGCTCAGTGGCTCGGTGATGGGTTTGTAGGTCGTAACCGCCTTAATGGCACTCAATCGGGTTGCACTTCCGCTCATGGTTCCACAGTCTCTCACGTTCTAAAGGACACCGATGTATCTGGCCGACGCGGACGGCCCGGTCGGTTCCAGGTAAGAGCTTATTCCGGCCACCGTGGCCTGGCCATCTTCCGGTGGCCCGTCCATCTCGCCGCAGGGGGTCGCCACGGCGACCTGGCCGTGAACCCACCGGATGCCGGCGCCACGACCAGCAGCCGCAATCGAAGGTCCTGAGGTGTGATGAGGGGGGCCGGAGGCACGCCTGAAAACCGCCGGCGCGGATCCCATCACACGCGAATCCGCCGGGGCGCGTTACCCGAACACCGCGGCGGGCTCCGATCGAGGCAGAGAACCTCCGCACCGACAGCGCGCTGCCTCGCCGATCGCGGATTACTCCGGTCTATGGCAAACGGCGTTCCAGGGACCTAGACGTGCCGAAAAGCGGCCTACTGCCTACCGATTGGTCGGTTCCTCTTGCCTAAAACTACGATTCGGTCGGAAATGAGGCGCCGGCCCCGAAGGTGTTTGCCCGGAACCGGGCGCGTTTTCGCCCTCGAAAGCGGCCTTGCAGGCGACGCCACGGCGTTTTTGAATCTGGCATTGCGTTTGCCCGTGAGCCTCCTACGCCGCTATAGATGTTCGGGATGAGGGTCTGCTCATGGGACGAATACACAACTCCTCGTTGCCCGACCTCAAGGCGGGCGAGAAACTGAGCCCGAAGGGGTTCATCGACTTCTGTCGCAAGGTGGATGCCGAACTGGTGGACCTGAAGTTCTGCGACCTGCTCGGTTCCTGGCAGCACTGCGCGTACCCGGTGGACGAGATTGACCAGGGTACGTTCAAGGACGGGCTCGGGTTCGACGGTTCGAGCATCCGCGGATGGCAGGACATCCACAAGTCGGACATGCTGGCCCTGCCCCAGCCGGAGACGGCCTGCCTCGACCCGTTCTTCAAGGTGCCGACGGTCAGTGTCGTAGCGGATATCGCCGACCCGGAAACGCGGGAGATGTACTCGCGCGACCCGCGGTACGTGGCGAAGAAGGCGGTCGAATACCTGCACAAATCCGGCATCGGCGATACGGCCTACATCGGCCCGGAGCCGGAGTTCTTCATCTTCGACGAGGTGCGGTACGAGCAGAATCAGCACCGCGGCATGTATGAGATCGACTCGGTCGAGGGGGCGTGGAACACCGCGCGGTTCGAGGAGCCGAACCTCGGGTACAAGCCGGGCTACAAGGGCGGGTACTTCCCGGTCAGCCCGACGGATACGTTCGGCGACCTGCGGGCGGAGATGGTCTTCGAGATGAAGAAAGTCGGGATCAAGGTCGAGGCCCATCACCATGAGGTGGGGACGGCCGGCCAGGCCGAGATCGATATGGTCTTCGCCCCGCTGCTCAAAATGAGCGACCAGATGATGTGGTACAAGTACATCGTCAAGAACGTCGCGAAACGGGCGGGCAAGACCGCCACCTTCATGCCCAAGCCGATCTTCGAGGACAACGGCAGCGGCATGCACACTCACTTTTCGCTCTGGAAGGACGGCAAACCGCTGTTCGCCGGCGGCGGCTATGCGGGCTTGTCCGAGATCGGCCTGCACGCGATCGGAGGCATCCTGAAGCACGCCCCAGCCATCCTCGCGTTCGCGGCTCCGACGGCGAACTCGTATCGCCGTCTCGTGCCGGGTTACGAGGCCCCGGTCAACCTGGCGTACTCGATGCGGAACCGGTCGGCCGCCTGCCGGATCCCGATGTACTCGGCGAACCCGAAGGCCAAACGCGTCGAGTTCCGATGCCCGGACCCGAGCTGCAACCCGTACCTGGCGTTCAGCGCGATTCTGATGGCCGGTCTGGACGGCATCAAGAACCGGATCGATCCGGGCAAGCCGCTGGACGTGAACATCTATCACATGAGCAAGGCGGACCTGGCCAAGGTCCCGAGCACGCCCGGTTCCCTCGCCGAGTCGCTCGACGCGTTGAAGCGCGACCATGCCTTCCTGATGGGGGGCGGCGTCTTCACCGAGGACCTGATCGAAACGTGGATCGACTACAAGACCACGTATGAGCTGGACCCGTTGCGGCTGCGACCGCACCCCCACGAGTTCCATCTGTATTACGACAGTTGATCCGGTAGCGGCAAGCCGTGCGGCTTCATCGCTCCTTGCCGTGGCGACCCGCGGCTTTTCGAGCGGCGGCGTTCCCGAGGATCCGATCGGTCGGTCCGTGGCTCGATTCAGCCACCGCGCATGTCCGCCCCGGTCTTTTTCCAGCAGTAAACGTCGGTGCGATAGGGGAGGGTGAGGTGGGTGAGATCCCTGGTCTGGGGGTGCGATCGCACGAGCCGGGCGACCTCGTCGAGGACAGCCTGGCGGTCGGACTGAGGGAGCGCGGCGATAAAGCTGATCGAAGCGACGCGGTCGAGGAGCATCTGAAGGTCGACCGTCTGTGAGTGCCGGAAGCTGCGGGCGGTCGGCTCGGAGAAAACCGCGGACTCGTCGAACGCCCGCTTCCATCCCATGGATTTGTATTGCGGGATGGCCAGGCCGTGGCGATCCACGATGTCGGTCATCCGCGCGACCCAGCCCACCGATTCGTCCCGGATGTTCCATATCAGGCCGATCCGGCCGGCGGGTTTGAGGACGCGGGCGATCTCGGCCAGGGCTCGGGGCCCGTCGAACCAGTGGAACGCCTGCGCCGCCACGACCACGTCGGCCGTGGCGGCCTCGAGCGGGATCGCCTCGGCCGTGCCGTCCAGAACGCTGACAGCCGGCAGCAGGGCGTGCAGCCGGCAACGCATGTTCTCGATCGGCTCGACCGCGATCACGGGGGCCGCGGTCATCGAAGCCAGCATGCGCGTGAACTTGCCCGTGCCCGCCCCCAACTCCACGACGGTCGCCGTCGAATCGATCCCCAGGGCGGCGATCATGAATTCGACGGCCGCTACCGGGTAGTCGGGGCGGGCTCTTTCATAAACGTCGCATGCGGCCTGGAAGCCGACCGCGGCCGTGGCGTGGATGCGGTGATGCTCGGGCATGAAGTTCTCCAGTGGCCGACGTTGACGGGGACATTGTAACACAAATACGCGGAGAGAATGGAGCGTTCGAGGTCCGGGCGTCGATGGCCGAGCCGACGGCGACGGCATGAGGAACGCCCTGGATTTCTCGTGCGGAAGCGTTTCTGCCCGCGTTCTGGAACCGCAGGTTGTTGATGAAATACCCGGGCCGGTTCAAGCGACATGAGAGCCGCGCGGTTTTTCGTCTTGATGGGCATCCGGCCCTCACTTGCTCGCGCGGTTACGGGATGGCCTGATGATCCCGGTCGCGGGTGCGGACCATGCGGATGAGTTGGTCGTGCGGGGGCAGCGGCGGCTGGGGCGGGGCGGGGGATCGGCTGTACCAGTACGCGACGGAGGAGTACCAGTACGGGGATAGCTCGCTTACGGGGCGGGGGTTGACGAACGACATCCGGATCCGCCGATCGAAGCGCACGGCGTCGCCCGTATGGAAGCGGTACATCGTGACCATCGAGCGCAAAGGGTCTTTGAGCGGCAGGCCATGGAGCGGGCCGACGAATTCGCCCTCGCGGAAGTACCATCCGCCGTTGAAGTAGTCTTCCAGCCCCGTGCCGACGATCCGGGGGATGTCGCGATCGTCGTCAATCCAGATGTACTCGGGTGATTCGAGGTAACGCAGGTAATTGAACGGCTCGCCCTGCATGTGGAGCATCAGCCCGGCGTAATGGCCTGACCCTTCGACCTCGAGCACGAGGGTTTCCTGGTCGGCTTTGCAGCGGGCGGTGCGGAACTGCGTGCAGAAGTAGTTCAGGTCGGCCGGGGGCTCGGGCAGCTCCTGGTAGGTGGCGTTGAGGAAGAGGTCGGGGACCAGCCGGGGATGGCGGTTCTCGACCTCGATCCGGAAACCCTTGGCGTAGGGCATGGGCCAGTAGGAGTAGAACCCGCCGGACGACGTGCCGACGAACTGGGAGGTAAACGAGTTGAACTCGCAGTGGCCCGCACCGAAGAAATCGCCGATGGGAGTCTCGAGGGCGGGGGTGGGTGCGTTGTCCCAGAAGATGCGAAAGATCAGCGCTTTGAAAACCGTGGGGTCGACCTCGGCGGCGGGGTCCCAGTTTCGCCAGAACCAGCCGGGGAAGGTCAGCCACAGCCGGGTTATACAGCCGGCGCCGGCCACCTGGCCCAGGACGGTCCGCCGCCCCCGGGGCAGGAGGATGGTCTTATCGCCGGTGCCCGGGTTGAAGGTGGTCAACTGGCGGGCAAGCCCGATGGGCGTGCGGGAAGGATCGTGGCTGTCGGTCATGATTCGGACTCCGTCTGTACGATGAATACGGTTAAGACCGAGTGTGTATCCTAGAATCGGGCGAGCGAACTTTTCAAGTGAGCCACCGCTGCGATGATCGATTTCATACGCCAATACTCGTGGGATTTGCATCAGGTGCTGCCCCCGGCGCTGGCGGCTACCGTGCTGGTGCTGGTGTCGGTGATTTGCGGGCTGATCATCGGCCAGGAACGCGAGGCGAAGGCGAAGCCGGCCGGGTTGCGCACGGTGACGTTGATCTGTGTGGGGAGCACGATCTTCACCCTGGGCTCGATGCTGATCAAGGGGCCGACGGGCGATCCGGGTCGCATCGCCGCTCAGATCGTGACCGGGATCGGCTTTCTGGGTGCGGGGGCAATCATCCGCGAACGGGGTACCATCGTCGGTCTGACCACCGGGGCGACGATCTGGGCGACGGCCGCGATCGGGCTGCTGATTGGGGCGGGGTACGCGGCCGGCGGGCTCGCACTCACGCTGGTCGTGCTCGGCACGCTACAGGGCGCCCATTCGATCGAGAAGCTGGTACAGGGGCGTTGCAGATGGGTCTGGTTTACGGTGCGCTATCGTGCGGATGGGGGCAAAACGCATTTGCGGGTGCTCAAGGTTCTGGATGAGTATCGCGTGCCGGATACCGACTGGTCGGTGAAACGGGAGGCTGAGCATGAGGTGCTGCGGATTCGGTGCTGCATCGCCCATCGAACACATCGGGCATTCCTGTTCGAGTTGGGTGAACTCACCGAAGTGCAAGACATTGACCCCGCTCCCGTATGGAACCGTCTGGCGGATGATGCGGGATCGCGGGCGGAGTCCTAGCGCCGTTTCCGGTTGGACGGCTTCGCCCGGCCCTGGTGGTGCAGACATCTTGCCTGCACCACAACGAAACTCTCTTGCCGGAAACGGCACGAGCGACAAGGTCTAGTCAAGTAGGAGGGGGTCAGTTGCCGATGATGGTAAAAATAATCGCTCGGAGGAAAAAAAGTATTGACGGCTTCGAGCGAGGCTGCTAAGTTCTCTTATGAATCCCGTACGCGTCACACGGGATGAATTCTCTTGAAAGGAGAAAGTGCCATGGCTAAGAAGAAAAAGAAAGCCGCGAAGAAGGCGAAAAAAGTCGCCCGCAAGAAGAAATAATCGCGGCTCTCTGCCAG
>JAPKGY010000390.1 GCA_026647385.1 Phycisphaerae bacterium
CGCGCCGAAGTCCCGCAGGTCCCGGGTCAGGTGCCCGATCACGTAGAGCCCGGTGGTGAAGAGCGCCGCCAGCATCGGGGTGGTGAAGCTCGAGAAGAGCGTCGCGAAGGCCACGATCACCGCGAACTCCACCGCCGCCAGCACCAGCATGAGGGCGACTGGGGCTGATCGACAATCGATTGCCGGCCATCTGGGGCGGGTGGCTATACGGCGATCTGCTCTACAAGGTTTCAGCCCTGACCGTCCCGGACCCGCGGAACGGCCATTTCGATCTGTACAAGCTCGAGATCCGCAACCCGACCGATCGATCCGCGGAGGCGAAGCTGGCGGCCATCGTCGAGGGCCCTGCGGACATGCGGATCGACGGCGGCGTTCTGCGCGGCTTGGGCGATGCGCCGCTTCTGATCGCGGACGAGCCGACGGCCGCCAGGATGACCTACCGCGACTGGGGCCTGTGCGACAAGCGAGCCAAGGCCTATGCAACCGCGCCCGGGCCGGGCACGACGGAACCGGCCGTCGCGCGATATCGGCTGGGGCTGGACGGGCTGCCGGTGGTGTATCGCGTCAAGGCGGAGGTGGGCAAGAAGTACACGGTCTATCTCGTATCCACGCCGCACATCAGCGGCTATCTGCTGGAACAGCCGAAGCAGGCCGGCGATCTTGTCTATGAATATCGAGTTGAAGGGGCCGAGCCGCGCACGCTCGACTGGGTCGATTACATCGGTAAGAAGTCGCAGCCGCTGTGCGCCGGATTCGACGACGCATACGACGCGAACGGCGACGGCTATCTCGAGATCTCATCGGGCGTGGCGGCGGGATCGCGGATCAGGCACACGCGCCTCAGCGTCATTTATGTGTTCCCGGAGGGCACGAAAGTCCCGGACTGCGCGGCTGTGTACAGCGGCTCGATGAACCAGCAGTGCATCCGGCACATCGACGTCGGCGCGACGCCCGAACAGGGAGCACGGAATCAGGAATACGACAAAAGCGACATCGGATTCGCCCGGTTTCACCTGAACTACAGCGGCGAGGTCGGCCCGCATCAGGTCAAGACATTCTGGATCAAGGTACCCCCCATCCATCGGCGCGAGCCGGTGAGCATGGGATACATCGCTCACGCGTTCCGGGAAGTGCTCCCGGGGGAGGCGGTGCCCCCGTTCCCCGCCGAGCGGGTTGAGGCGTTGAAGGCGGTCGATCCGGTCGCCGCTGAGCGTCGGACGGGGGAATACTGGAGTGCGTTCTTCGCCCAGGCTGCCCGCATCGACGTTCCGGATCCGATTCTCAACGACATCTTTCTCTCGCGGCTGGCTGCGCGGGCGATCATGGACGTGACGATCTGTGACGGCGTGACCTACAACGCGTGCAGCCCGTTCTTTTACTTCGACCATGCGTACCGGGACCAGGCATACGTCGTGTTCGCGTACGACCTGGCGGGCCTGCACGACCGGGCGGAGCGGATCCTGCGAGCGTATTGCATGGACGTGACGGACATCCGGAAGCAGGGCGCGATCAGCTTCGACGGCAAGCCTCTGCAGCTTGGGATGCTCGACAACGGCCTGTGGAACACCCGTCCGGGGCAATTCGACACGCAGGGGCAGAACATCTGGGCCCTGGTGCAGCACTGGAAGCTGAGCGGGCGTCGCGAGTGGCTGGAAAACACGGCGTACCCCTACATCCGACGAGCAGCCATGTGGATCGTCCACTCGCGGCATCGGCACATGGACGAAGTGAAACAGCCGGAGGATCCGCGATTCGGCCTGATCGAGCCCGGGGCAATGGAAGTGCTCGAGGTCGGCAAGGGCGTGCACATGTACTACTTGAACGCGTTCGCAATCCTGGGGTTGCAGGAAGCGGCGGACGCAGCCGGCGCGCTGGGACTGAAAGACGAGGCGGAACGGTTCGCGGAGGAGAGCCGCGACCTGAAGAGATGGCTGCGGAGGTCGTTCGCCCGGACTTTCAAGCGGACGGGATTGTACGACGGCCATCTCTGGTTCGGCGTCGAGCCGGAGGGCGTCGGCATGTACGGCTTCTGGGCTCACAATTGCCTGCTTTGGCCCTGCCGAGCACTCGAACCGCAAGACCCCATGCTCACCGCGACCTGGCGGCGCATGGACCTGATGAACCAACAATGGGGAGGCGGCATGGCCAGCGAAGGGGAGGGCAGTTTCTGGCCTTACATCGGAGTCGACCGGGCAATCAGCCACATCCTCCGCGGGGAGCCGGACCGGGCGCTGGATTACTTCTGCGCGTATGTGGATACCGCGGGCGGCACCCTCAGTTGGGGCGAGGGCTACAACAACCTCACCTCGGCCGGAGATCAGCCTCACTTCTGGGCGGACGCCCAGTACATCAACCTCTTGCGTCATTTGATCGTCATGGAGGACGGCCCAAACCTGCTGATTACACCCGCCCTGTTCCGGCGCTGGCACCAGGGGACCAGGCCGATCGTGGTGCAAGGCTTACCGACACACTTCGGTCAACTTGACCTGACCATTCAGCCGCAGGCCGACGGAAACCGCATCGACTATCGGCTGCGGATCATGCCCCGGGGCGATCAGGCAGCCAGAGAGTTGGCGAAGATCGTGCTCCACCCGCGCACGGTCGACGGCCGATCGGTCAGCGAGGTAATCATCGACGGAAAGCCGGCTGAATGTCACTCGTCCGGCGAGATCCCCATCCCTCAACCGGTCCGGGGGCACGACATCAGGATCAGCGTAAGCACACGCGGGTAGTCGCGGTCAGGATCGCCGCTCGCAGCCGGAGAGGCCGTGCGGGCCTGCGCGGGCCCTGCCGGCGAAATTCGGGTTTCACACCATCCAGCGCGTGCCAAGCATCGTCATCGTGATCCCATCCTCGTACATCGAAGGCTGAAGCATCCAGTCCGCGGTCAGGCGGATACCACGGCACGGAGCCTCGGCGATTTCTTCTTTCTACCACTCCGGACAGGCCCGGAGCGTTTCCGCGCGGGACAGCTCACCGGCTGCGCAGCGTACGAGAGTCGCCGCAGGCATTCGCGGACTGCGAACACGGGCTTACCTCGCTCTTTCCGGGATCGAAGGTCGTGCGTTCGCAGGGTATGGCCACGCCTCCATCGCCTGCTTGCGTCGCAGCGAAAGGCTCCCTTGCTGCCATCCGGCCCGGAACTTGCCAAGGTGGGCGGACGCATTATCCTGGGCGCGGGGATTTCATGCTTCCCGCGTGGATCGGGAACAGGGCCTTTTCGAGAGGATCAACCCATGATCGGCCTGAAGGTGATCACGATTGCGTATGGCCTGGGAATCTTTGCGGTCACGGCGGCGGTCGCCCAGGCCGACCCGGGTGCGCCGAAGGATCTGCGATGCGAGTACCAGGCGAATCCGCTGGGGATCGATACGCCCGCGCCGCGGTTTACCTGGCAGGTGAACGACGATCGGTACGGGGCGGTTCAGTCCGCGTACCAGGTCGTCGTTTCGACCGACCCGGAGGGGGTTGACGAAGCCCGCGTCGTGTGGGACAGCGGCAAGGTCGAGTCGGACACCAGCGTGCTGGTGCCGTACGCGGGCAAGCCTTTGATTTCCGCCACGCGGTATTACTGGCGGGTGCGTACGTGGGACCGCCAGGGCCAGGCGTCGCCGTGCAGCGCGCCCGCCTGGTTCGAGATGGGCTTGTTGAAGACGGAGGACTGGACGGCCAAATGGATCGCGCCGCCGGTCGATGAGTCTCAAGAGCCCGAGTTACCCTGGGGCGACTGGATCTGGAACGAGGCAGCCAAGGGCGACAAGGCGACCGCGTTTTTCCGGACCGTCGTCGCTCTGCCCATCGGCGCTCAGATCCATAGGGCGACGCTGCGTATCGCGGCCGACGATTCCTTCACCGCCTTCATGAACGGGGGGCAGGTTGCCAAAGGCGGGGATTACCGGCAGGTGTCGCGGTTTGACCTGTCCCATCAGTTGGAGCCGGGGCTGAACCTTCTGGCCATCGAAGCGAAGAACGAGACCGGCCCGGCGGGATTGACCTACACGCTGCACGTCGAGTTGAACAACGGCCAATGCGTGGACGTCGTGAGCGGACCGGAGGTCAGGACGAGCGCCCAGGCGGTCGATCACTGGAAACAGCCGAACCTTGACGACCGCGGGTGGTCGAAAGCGTCCGTCGTCGGTCCGTACGGCTGCGAGCCCTGGAAGCAAGTCAAGGAGCCGCCGGGGCCCCAGCGATCGCAATACGTGCGAAAGGAATTCAAAGTCGGCGCGGAGGTCGCGCGGGCCCGGGTCTACGCGACCGGCTTGGGCACCTATGTGCTGCGCGTAAACGGGCAGCGTGTGGGAGATGACCTTTTCGCGCCTGGCTGGACCAAGTACGACAAACGCATTCAGTACCAGACGTTCGATGTGACGAAGCTCCTGCGCGAGGGCGACAACGCGATC
>JAPKGY010000391.1 GCA_026647385.1 Phycisphaerae bacterium
AGGGGTCCTTGCACGCGATCGCCAGGAAGCCGAACGCGATGGCGGACCAGGTTTTTCCGGTGCCAGTCTGGGAATCGAACGGCGGAACCAGCGACGGGCAGTGATCGTTGAGATACTGCACATCAGCCGGTTGTTCAAAGTTGCCTAAGTTGACCTCGCGCACCTGCTGACAGATGATCGGATAGGGCCCCTCTGGGCAGCACTCGGGGCCGGGATACGGCATGGTCCGATCGCCCCGCCAGATGTAGTCCGTAGGAGCGTGTTCGTCGTCCAGATTCAGTTCGAGATAGGAGTTGTTCACAAAAGCCCGCGGGTTAGCGGGATTACCCGTGTCGTTCAGATAGAAGATGAACGTCAACGGGTGCTCGTTTGTCCCCTGCACGGCGCTCGGATTGGGCTGGTCCCATGGACGCAGCGGAGACCAGCTCTGGATTCGCGGCACGAGGTCATGCGTGAAAATACCCAACGAGGTGTAATACTGGGCCGCGGCCTGCCAGACACTGTCGACGCGGCCAAACATCGAGATCGTCTCGACCCATCCCCCGCTGGTGCAATTGGTGTTCGGGACAAAGTCGTCGGGCCCGGAGTAGAACGTCGAAATACCGACCGGATACCCTGCCGGCGTGATGATGGGCTCGTCGCAAACGTTGTTGACCCACTGTTGCTTGGCCAAATAGTAATACGACGGCGAAGTCTGGCGGGTCACACCGCAGCCGTTGTATGGACTCGACGAACCGTTGTCCGACTTGTAGGGGTAGGCGCCGGTGATGCTGCCGGCGGGCACCGGACCACCTTCCCACAGGGTGCCTCTTGGCTGATAGGCCGGATTAGCCTGGTTGTCCCAGGCCCATTGACTGTAATTGTCAAACGGATCGGCCCATAGGACGCGGTCCGGGCGAGGATCCCCACCGGGCCTGATCCGAGCCCCCATCACCGCCGTCGCGCCGATGACAACCAGCACGCACGCCGTTAAGCAGCGACTCATTCCGGACATGAACGTCCCTCCTTTTGCGTTCTTGAGCCATTCTCGCCGGTTCAGCCAGACATGACGCATCTCATATGCTATCGGCCCGATGACCCACCAACAACATGAAAGTTATTCGGTTACGCTTTAGAACCCCGCGGAACCAGAACGGTTCCGGCGTCGGTGCGGCCCATGTCAATTTCGGATGCCCCGGATACGGCAAATACCCCCCCGCTCGACGGGGTCAGCATCGCCCGGCGACCGCCACCTCAGCGGTGTTCCCGCATGAATTCCTCGCGGACGGCGGACATGACCTCGATCGTCCGCCGGATCCAGTGGTCGTAGTCGAAGCGGGTCCGGTAGATTTCATTGCCTCTTTGTCCCATCCGCCGGCGCAGGGCGGCATCGGACGCGAGACGCACGATGGCTGTCGTGAGGGCGGCGGCGTCGCCCGGGGGTACGAGCAATCCGCTTTGGCCGTCCTCCACCGCCTCCGAGACCCCTCCGACTTCCGTGGAGATGACCGGCAGCGACGCACTCATCCCCTCGCGGATGCTCAGAGGCAGCGACTCATACCGGCTGCAGAGCAGAAAAACGTCGGCCGCCTTGTAAAGCCGGGGCAGGTCACGCCGGAAACCTCCAAAAACTACGTGGCCGTTCAGCCCCAGTCGCTTGACCGTCGCCTGGTTGTCCGCCAGCAACGGCCCGTCGCCGGCCAGGTAGAATCGGGCACGCGATCCGCGCACCGCTGGCCGCGAGATCGCCTCGAAGAGCAGGCTGTGCTGCTTTTCCCAGCTCATTCGCGCGGGCATGATGAACAGAACGTCGTCGTCGCGAAAGCCAAGCTCCCGGCGGATCGCCTCCCGCGGCTCGGTGACGGCATCCAGCTTGGAGGCGGGGAAGCAGTTGGGGATGACGGTATGGGGCCGACGGAAACCCCGTTTGGACAGCCGATTCAGCTCGCATTGCGATTCAAAAACCACGTGATCGGCGATCCGGTTGAGCACCATCGCGCCGAGCTTGTAGTACCACCAGGTCAACTTGTTGAGCATGTGGATCGTCGTGATGTTGGGCACCCGCCGGCCGCAGCGAAGAAGACGACGACTGGTCCAGTAGCAGGAAATGGACGGGTACACGCCCTGGGGATTCAGAACGTCAACCTGATGCTGCTCAGCCAGGTCGGCCAGGAGGCCGGCGTTTCGGCGGAGCTGTCGGGGATCTCGCGAATCGACGGGATAGCGGAAAACCGGGATCCCCTCCCGCTCGATGTTCTCGCAGAGTCGCCCGCCCGCGGTTACCACCACCGGCGTGTGCCCGACCGCGTGCAGCCCGGTGGAGAGGTTCACAACGTCGTGCTCGGCTCCGCCGGCCAACTCGAGATCCATGATGATCAAGGCGATCTTCAACCAACCTACCCCCGATTACAGGAATGCCGGGTCCGACAAGACTTTCCCTTCTTCTTCGGCAGACTCCCCCCCAGGCTCCAGATGCGTGGTCCCATAAGCGAGCGTAAACCAACGACCCGTCTTTGTATAGTCCGCTCACGTGCGCCCGCCCGTCTGCGAAACGGTTCACGAGGGGCGGTCGGAGTTCCAGGTCGGAGTATTCGAAGCTCCGTGCTGGTCGCCGGGGCGACGACCGTGGCCGGCGGTGGCGCGAGGCCGAAGTCGCGAGGCGACCGTTGCTGTTTTCGGAGAGGGTGGATGCGATCCGTGGCGCGGGCCTGACCCGTCGCTTCGTCGCCACGCCTGCTCGCCGTGGCGCGGCGACCAGACTGCTCCGGGCTCTGAGATGCAGCCCGCCGAAGAATCTCACGGACCCGACAACGGACGTTTGCGGCCCAAACGCATGCTATTCCGACGGATTCCGCTCTTGGTCGGGGACCGCTAGCAGGCGGCCCGGCTTGGGTTGCAGATGCCATGCCCACCAGAACGAACGGGCACTCAACAGCAACGCGGAGCCGACGGCTGCGTAAACCAGGCCTATGACCGGGTAATCAAGCGGCCCCGACCGAAGAAGGCGACCGCAGATCATCATGACCAGAACGACCATCCAGGTCCGGACGGAAAGGAACCCGCCGAGGCATCGGCCATCCCCGCGCCTTCGGATCCGTTCGATGATTCGCCCCGCGGTTCGATCGAGAACCAGACGCGATTTGAGGAGCCCGACCGCGACGGCCGCCAGGAGCAGCAGCGACGGATGAGCGTAATGCCCCGACAGCACCCATTCGCTCCCGAAAATGATCAACGCACTCCCGACGCCCGTCCACATCAAGGCAGCCAGGAGCAGATGAACTCGGGCGGAAGCCGCCGGTTTCCACTTGTGCACGGCGCTGGCCATGCTCCCCTCATCGACACGGAAAGCCGCCGGGATTCACTCGACGTGAATCGAAAGCAACCATCCCTCGAAAGCCCACGGACATCAAGCCGGCCCAAAACCGGCAATTCCCGAGCCATTCTAGGAGCGAGGGACGCAGGCGGCGAGCTAAAAAGGTGTCGGAATGCAGGAGTCAGGAGGCAGATGTCTTCTTGCATTCTCCCCTTCTCTCCTGTCCTCCTGCTCTCCTGTTCTGTCCATCGCAGGTGGACCCCTCAGCGCTGTACCCGGGCCGAGCCGCCCTTGGCAAAGGCTTCGACCTCTTCGAGTCTAGCCATGCTGACGTCGCCCGGGAACGTCGTGAGCAATGCACCGTGGGCCCAGCCGAGCCGCAAGGCCTGTTCGGGCTCCCGGCCGGTGATGAGGCCATAAAGAAGCCCCGCAGCGAAGCCGTCGCCGCCGCCGATGCGGTCGATCACATCGAGCTGGCACGTCGGGCTGACGTACCGCTTGCCGTTGAGCCAGAGGACGGCGCCCCAGTCGTGCCGGTTGGCTGAATGAACCTCACGGAGCGTGGTCGCCACCATCTTGATGTTGGGGAACTGCGCGACGACGCGTTCGATCATCTGGAAGAACGTGTCCGGGTTGAGCTTCGACTTCGACGCGACCTCCGGGCCGGTGATGCCGAGCCCCTTCTGCAGGTCCTCCTCGTTGCCGATGAGCGCGTCCACGTGGCTGACGATGCCGCGCAGCACCTTCTGGGCCCGCTCCAGGCCGCCGATCGGCGCCCACAGCTTCGCCCGGTAGTTCAGGTCAAACGAGTTGATCGCACCGGACTTTTTCGCCGCCCGCATGCCTTCCAGGATCAGTTCCGAGGTCGTCTCCGACAATGCGGCGAAGATGCCGCCGGAGTGGAACCAGCGGACGCCCTTGCCGAAGAGGTCCGCCCAGTCGAAATCGCCGGGTTTGAGCAACGCGCCCGCCTCATTCGAACGGTTATAGAACACCACCGGCGGAATTCGTGGAACTTCTCCTCGGCGAGCGACTTTTGCGGCACGAGGTAGATCACGCGTCGGCTCTTTCGAGCAGTTCTGATCGCGGCCATTTCGCCAACG
>JAPKGY010000392.1 GCA_026647385.1 Phycisphaerae bacterium
CCTTTGACGCGGACCCGCGTTTGACGTCCACGCTCCGTTGACGCGAACCCGCGTTTGACGTCCACGCTCCGTTGACGTGAACCCGCGTTTGACGTCCACGCTCCGTTGACGTGAACCCGCGTTTGACGTCCACGCTCCGTTGACGTGGACGATGCGCGCCGTACAATCCCATTCAGTTTAGCCGCGACCCGAAGGGGAGCGCTTCACCACGGTTCAAAAGCGCCTCGCAACACCAGAGGACACGCTCGCCATGAGAATCGCATTCGTCGGCCCGCCCATGAGCGGAAAATCCACGTTGT
Source organism: Phycisphaerae bacterium (assembly GCA_026647385.1). Taxonomy (GTDB): domain Bacteria; phylum Planctomycetota; class Phycisphaerae; order UBA1845; family PWPN01; genus JAPKGY01. The sequence continues at coordinate 300 of JAPKGY010000392.1, forward strand.
TCCGGGCGGTCACCGGCCTGCCCGCCTCGCACCAGCACGTCGGCGAGCAATTGGCCGTCGTCAAAGTCCCCGACCCGCGGCTCGACTGGCTCCACACCCTCCACCCGACCGCCAGGAAGGTCGAAGCGACCATTGACTGCATCGACGTTCCCGGCTTCAGCCACGAGACGGTCGCCCAGCAGAACGAGTTCCGCAAGAGCCTGCCGACGCTGCGCAAATGTGACGCCTTGGTGGCGGTGGTCCGGGCATTCGAGAGCCCCTCGGTGCCGCCCTACCGCAATCGCGTCGACGCCCGCGCCGATCTCGAGGAACTCGCCGCCGAACTGGCCTTCTGCGACCTCGAACAGGTCGTCAACCGCGTCGAGCGCCTCGAAAAATCCCTCAAGAAGCCGACCAAGACCCACGAGCAGGAAAAACGCGAGCTGGACCTCATGCAGCGTCTGCAAGCCGCCCTGGAGAACAACCAGCCCGTCGCGTCAGCCGTCCACTCCGACGACGAGTGGAAGCTGCTGGGCGGATTCCAGTTCCTGACCCGCATGCCGCTGATCGTGGTCATCAACGTCGGCGACGATCAGGCCGCCGCCCCGACCCCGTTCGCGTACGAGCACGCCCGCACGACGATCTCGCTCTGCGCCGAGACCGAGGAGCAGATCGCCCAGCTCGAACCCGCCGACCGCAAGGCGTTCCTGGACGACCTGGGCGTAGCCGAGCCCGCCCACGACCGCCTCGTCAAAGCCTGCTACGAATCCGTCGGCCTCATCTCCTTCCTCACCATCGGCGACGACGAAGTCCGCGCCTGGCCCATCCGCCGGGGCGTCGACGCGGTCGAGGCGGCCGGCAAGGTCCACACCGACATCGCCCGCGGATTCATCCGCGCCGAGACCGTCTCCTATAACGATCTGAAAGCCGCCGGTGATATGAAGGCCGCCAAAGCCGCCGGAAAGATTCGCCTGGAGGGGAAAACCTACATCGTCCAGGACGGCGACATCATCAACTTCCGATTCAACGTCTGAATCAGACCCACCCGCCGTCGCCAACGCTCTGTTTTGATGTTGTGACGTGCCAGATCCGGGATTTGAAATCTCAAATCTCCGAACCCAACTCTCAGATTTCCGAACCCAGATTTCAAATCTCAGGTTTCCGAACCCGAATTTCAACTCTCAGATTTCGATTTTCAAATTCCAGATCCCCAATCTCCATCGGCGTTCGCCCCGGCAATTCCGCGATTTCAACGTTCCGGTGTTCCGGCGTTTCGGCGTTTCGGCGTTTCCTTTTGACTTTTTGACGTTTCTTCTCACCCCGCCTTCGTCGCCGGCGCGGGCACTCCGATGCGCAGCCGCGGCACTTGAAGCCGGATCTGGCGAACGTACGGCCCGCCGCTTTCCGGCCATACCGCCAGTTGGATGTCGTAGAAGCCCGGCTCCTTGTACCGATGCTCGGGCTTGGACAGCGGCGAACGATCCGACTTGTCCCCGAAGTCCCACAGGAACCGCTTCGGCTCGAACGACGTCCGGGAGTCGAAACGGATCTTCATCGGGTCCAGCGGGTCATCCTCCACGAGCACCCGCACCCACGGCTTGTGTCGAACCACGTTCGCGAAGAACGAGAACACCGGCTCGGGGTCTCGCCGGTGAATCCCCGGCCTGGGCAGCGCCACCGGTTCCATGCCGTGACTGCGAAACCATTCGATGCAGGCCAGAGCCTGGTCTTTCAGCAGATCCGACTCCCCATAGAGAATCTGAACCTGCTGAAACCGGTCCAGGAATGGCACGCACGGCTCGACGAATGCCGGATCGAAATTCCCCTGCCGTACCGACAGCGCCCGGAACACGTCCGGATGCCTCAGGCCCGTGAACAGCACCGCGTACCCGCCGGCCGACCATCCGGTGAGGAACACCCGGGTCGGGTCCACCGACCAGGCCGCCTGCACCGCCCGCACGATCGCCAGGATCGCCTTCTCGTCGTCCATCTGCCGTTCGATCTGTCGCGGCGGATCCGGCGTGAGATCACCTCTTGTACCCACTAATTCCGGGGCGACGAGCAGGAAGCCCTTCGCCTCCGCCAGCCCCTTCCACTCATCGAACTGAGCCTTGGCGGTATCCCACGGCGGCGTCCCGTGACAGGTCACGACCAGAGGCCAGGCCCGCGCCTCGCCCACCAGTTTGTACTGCGTCGGGACGTACAGGGAGTACGGGCGACCCCAGTCGGGCTCGCGTTCGGTCAGTTCCCGGCCCGGGGCGTCGCGATTGCTCACCACCGGGCATCCCGTCGCGCAAGTCAGCACGAGACCGCAAAGCCCCGCCAACGCCCATCGCCCGCCCGTTATCTTACTCATGCCTCACTCCGTCAGACCCGACACCCCTCCCACCGCCACGCAGCCTCCGCCGGAACGGAATTATCGGTCCCCGGCACCAAGAATCAAACAGCACGCTGGATTTTTCGTCCTCCGGAAACTGCTTGAACACCGGGACAAAAAGGGTATCCTATAGCCTTCGATCACGAGCCGAGGGGCATGAGGCGAGTCGGCTCGTGCCGCGCGATGGCGCCGAGGGGTCGAAGCCGGCTGGAATGGCGCGTTCCACCGGTTCGTGAGGTCCTGCCGCGCGGTGTCCCAATCTGCCCGCCGGCGGAAGGAGCATACCATGCCCAAGTCCAAGCGTGCACCGGCCCTGTTCGAACTGATCGGCTCTCGCGGCGATAACAAGAGCGCCGACCCGTTGGCCGTCCCCAAGTGGCTCAAAACCGCACCGCCACCGGGGGCCAAGCCACCCGCTCAACGCGAACCCGCTCCGCCGCCGCAGGCCCCCGCAGCCAGGAAACCCGGGCCCGGCGACGACACGCCGACCGCTGCCGTGAACACCGGCCGAATCCAGCTCTCGCTCAACCCGACGACCGTCCTGGTGGCTGCGGGCGTCCTTTCCATCGCGCTGCTGTGCGTCTACCTGATCGGCCGGGGCATCGGAAGCAAGGCGGCCGGCCCCGCCCAGTTGGCGGGTGGCACCGAGCGGGTGGACACCGTCGCCAGCGCCCTCCACCAGCCGGCGGACGGGCAGGTCCTGGACCCCTCTCAGCATCCGACCCCCCTGATCGGCACCCGTTCGCCTGCCCGGACCGAGGTCGGCAGCCCCGCCATGCCCGACAAGGCCAGGGCTGAAAACGCAACGGCTGCCCCGGCGGCCGCCGGCCCGGCCCGCCCAGCCGCCGCCGGCGGTGGGCCCAATCACATCGTGGTCGAGCGGTTCAAGGCCGAGGACCGAAAATCCGCCGAACACGTCCAGAAATGGCTGGCGGGCAGCGGCCTGGAAACGTTCCTGATGACCGACGCCAACAACCGGATCTGGCTCGTCACCGTCGAGGGCTACAACCTGGAGGACCCCGAACAGAAGGACTACTGCAACCGCCTGGTCGACGCCCTGAAGGCCGCCGGCGAGGATTGCCGGCGGGAACTGCTCAAGAACAACCTCACCCCCTACCTGCTCAAGGGGCCGGAAATCCGCCGGATCGAGAAATAGGCCCGTTTGGCGTCCTCGCCCCCCTCCGATATAATGCGGGGCTCAAAACACCGGTGGGCCCTGCCCCCCGGAACGCAAGAGGCAGTCCCGGCCCGCGCCCGGCCCGACAGAACGGAGGGCGGCGGGCCGCCAGGAAACATCGAGGAGAGTGCGCGTTATGTCCATGGATCGTTCACTGAAGACGGCCGGCAGCCTCGTTCGCCATCGCAATGTGCTGTCCCGCTCCGAGCGGATCGCCAAGCTCACCGACCTGGAGAAATGGACGAAGGAGAAGAGCGTTTTCGGCCTGCCCAAGGTCGCGAACCGCAACGTCAAGGTCGGCAAGAAGGAAAAGAAGAAAGAGGAAGCCGCCGTTGCCGCGCCGGGCACAGCGCCCGCACCCGCCGCACCGGCCGCCGATACCGGCAAGAAAGCGGCGCCGGCCAAGAAGTAAGCGGGCGGAATCGCTTTCAGGTGATCCCGCCGGCCGGCCGCACGGGAGCGACCCGCGCGAGCCGATCGTTTTGAGTCTCGACCGGGACCCGCAGCCATGGCCGATCTTACCCCCGAATACCTCTTGTCCGAACGCAGCG
>JAPKGY010000393.1 GCA_026647385.1 Phycisphaerae bacterium
CGTATCTGCGCGAGGCCGCGGTTTTCATCGAGGCGGTCAGCGCGAACAAAGACGACGACGGCAAGCGCACCCTCCCGCTGAGTGCGTCGCCGGAAATCAACGACAATCGGCCAACCGCATGGTTTGCGACGCTGACGAACTTCGATCTGGCCTTGATGCGATGGCTGCTCGGCGCGACCGCCGAACTGGCTGACGAAGTCGGACAACGCGACGACGCAAAGCACTGGCGGGCGGTGCTGGCGGAGATGCCCGACTTCGCGTACGGTGACGACGGCGGGCTGCTCGTCGCCAAGAACTATCCGCTCAACGAGTCGCATCGCCACTTCTCGCACCTGATGGCCATCCACCCGCTGGGCCTCATCAATTGGGACGACGGGGAGTCGGCCCAGCGAACAATCCGGGCGGCATTGGCGGAACTGAATCGGCTCGGGCCGGACTACTGGTGCGGATACAGCTACGCGTGGCTGGCCAATCTGGCCGCCCGAGCCCGCGACGGCATGCGCGCGGAAAAGGCCCTCGAGACCTTCTCGACCGCATTCTGCCTGCGAAACAGCTTTCACTGCAACGGAGACCAGTCGGGCAAGGGGTACTCGAAGTTCACGTACCGTCCGTTCACGCTGGAGGGCAACTTCGCAGCCGCGGCCGGCGTCCAGGAAATGCTGCTCCAAAGCCACAGGGGCGTCATTCGCGTCTTCCCCGCCATACCCCGCGCGTGGAAAGACGTCGCCTTCACGACGTTGCGGGCCGAGGGCGGATTCCTGGTATCCGCCGAGCACATCGACGGGATCACCCGCACGGTCGAGATCGAATCGGAACAGGGCGGGACGTGCCGACTTCTTTCACCGTTCAGCGGCCAGGTCCTGACGCTCACCCTCGAGCCGGGCGAGAAACGAACCGCCGCGCAGAATCAGTAGCGCTGCCTGCTTCAAACGCGACTCCCGCATGCCGCGGACTCGAGCGATCCGCAGGCGAGTCGCTCTGGCGACTCGCGCGGTTTGGCCCAGGGGACAAACCCGCGGGATCGCGGTTCGCGGCCCGTCACTTCAGCAATCCCTCCGGACCTTTCACCTTTTCGTTCTCGGCCCGCTGGCTGAACCATTTCAGGAAATCAGCCCGAGGGACAGCCGAAGAGGGATCGAAAGACGAGCCCCGAGCATAGGCAGCCAGACATCGCAACAGATAGCGGGCTTCGAGTCTCTTGTCGACGTTGGGCAGGACGCGCAAGCTCGTAACCAGGACCTTGCCCGCGCCGACCCTGAACTCGAGCATGTGGGCGTTGTTGCGGTTGGCGGCGTAGTGGTCGATCATCCGGATGATCGGCGTCACGCCGTGTGGGCGCAACGGCTCGAACTCCATGGGCAGCACATCCCGTATCAGCCGGACAAACTGCAGATCGCAGTATTCGCCGTGCGGGAAATCCGCCAAGGCCGGATGCGCGGCGATAACGCTTCCCGAGTTGCCGCTCGTGCCGGCGTTCCAGGGAATCGTCCTGAAGGTCCTGTAGAAACTGGTCGTGCCGTAGTAGACCGCCGTGTTTTCGATGGCGGCCCCGCTGGAAAGCAGTACGCACCGCCCACCGCGCTCAATGTAGTCCGCCAATGGTTGATCCGCGCGGTCGGCCATGACCAGCGAAGCCTCCGTGGGGATCGCCGCCTGGCCGGCCTGCCCAAGCCGCACGAACGTCCCGTCTTTCCAGCTCACGCCGGTCTCGGTCGAGGTGGCCACCCCACGCCACGGCTCGCCCACTTCCGGAAACACCCAAAACGACCAGTCGTTCGTGTTGATCGTCCTGCCCTCACACCGCAAGGCGACCTCAAGCGAGAACGCGCCAGCCTTGCCGACGGCCGACAGATCCAGGTCAACCTCGCCCGCCGGGGTCAGTCGGCCGGGCGCCAGCCGGGCGATCGCCAACTCGCCCTTCTGCAATGAAGCACCGATCGTCGCTCCCCACTCGAGCGAGCAGTCCTCCAAATACTTTTCTCCGTAGTGACTGACCGCCAGAGGGATTTTCGAGCGGCCGCCGATCGGCAGGCAGCGGTCACCCTCCTTGCCCAGAACGATCACCGTATCGCCGTTGGACTTCAGGAACTCCGACGCCGACACGTTCTTGGGGCTCCAGAAATCGTCGAACAGTCCCTCCGTGTATTGGCCGAAATCGATGAGCAGCCACAGGATGTACCCCTCGACGTGCGGGCAGCGTCGCGTGTATTCGATTCCGTCCTTGCGGCAAAGGGCCTGCAACCACAGCGAATTCCTGCGATACGTCGGTATGAGCTGCTCCTGGCCCTTCTCCCGCGCGGTCCTGACCAACGTGTCCAGCCAATGCGCTTTGAACTGGGTGTCCGCGTACTTCGCCCGATCGTCCGGGTCCGGATAGCAGCTCCACCAGTTGTACTCGTGAAGGATCGTCGGGTGCCGCAGGTCCGTCTGGATCGGCGTCTCGTCCAACACCTCCTTCATCCACGTGGGGATGATCGATGCGTAGAAATCGGTGTCCCGCTTGCCTTTCTTCGTCTCCTCGCCGTTCAGGTAGCCCGTACAATCGATCACCAGGGCATGTGGCGCGAGCTTGCGCGTTTGCCGCACCAGGTCCCGGCTGAAGAAATCGAAGGACTCCTGGGTCTGATTACCATATTCCATCTCGCTCGACATGCTGTAGGCGACGATCGAGGCGTGATTCCGGCTTTCGCGCACCAGGCCGTCAAGCTCCCGGGCGTAGAAATCGCGGAACTCCGGCCCGATCGTGTAGCGATTTGCCCGCAACTCGGAGAGCCCGAAGGGCATCTCCTGAATAATCATGATGCCGGCCTCGTCGGCGGCTTCGAGGTAGGCCTGAGGCAGAACCTCGACACATCCCTTGGCTGCGTTCATCCCGTACGCCCGGGCACGTTTCAGCCGCGACAGATACCAGTCGTGCTCCGCCGGCGGACACAGGGTTTCAGGGTAGTACTGGTTCTCGCCGAACGCGCGGATGAAAACCGGTCTGCCATTGAGGTGGAACTTCGTCCCCTTGGTCGCGATCTCGCGCATCCCGAATCGGATGGCGACGGTATCCAGCGCTCGACCATCGGCCGCCTCAGCCAGGGACAATTCCAGATCGTACAGTTGCGGCTGTTCGGGTGACCAGGGCGTGAAATCCTCGAGTTTGACGTCGACCCGGGCCTCCTCCTGGTCAGCGGTCAGCGTCGCGGTGGTTCGGCCGATCTCGCGCTGCCCGTCCTTGACAAGGCAGATGAGCCGGAGCGGCTCTTCGCCCCGCTCCAAGAGCGTCACGGTAACCCCGGCGGATCGCGAAGCATGTTGCGGCTGAACGTATGCGTCGAGGATGCAAATCCGATCCGTGACCTCGCACGCCATCGGCCCGTAAACGCCGGTCCAGACCTTGCAGCACTCAGCCATCTCCCAGATGCCGTCGAGCCGAACCTGTGGAAAATCGCACACCTTGATCGCCAGCAGGTTATCGCCGCCGGCCTTGACGAATCGCGTAACGTCAACCCGCTGCTGAGTCCGCGAGCTCCTCGTGTAACCGACGTATCGGCCATTGAGATAGATCTCAGCCGCGGGAAGGATCCCCCCAATTCTCAGCCACAACCGTTGATGCCCTTCCAGCGAAGGCGCCTGAAAACGGCGTCGCACCCAGAAGGGCCCCGCGAAGAAGTTCTTCTGTCGCGCATTCGGCTCGCCAATCCCCTGAGCCTGGGGCACGCCGGGAATTCTGATCGTTTGGCTGAAGGCCTCCTGTCCAATGTGCCAGCCGTCCCGCCGGCCCGTCCCGTCAGGGTCCTGCCGAAACTCCCACAGACCAGCCAGATCGATCTGCGCGCGACGCGGCTGACGAAACGAAAAAACATCGGTCAGGAACGGGACTCCCCCAGCCTCCGCGCCATCGGGCGAAGTAGCCGGCGGACTCGCACCCGGCCAGGACGGCGTTCCCTCGGCCGCCAAGGCGACCGGAAAACCCGCCCGCACCCCAATGAGCACGCAAAAGAGAAAGAAACGGCGCATGGTATGATCCTCCGGCTGACGATCGATCACCGGGGCATCTTACCACAGAGAAACCCAGGGCATGGAAAGGCCGCTTGACGGAAAGGCAGTCCCACCGAAAAGCAACCCGACGGAAAAGCCCTTGCTCTCAACCTCGCAATGCCAGCCCCTTCATACCTTCCATACTCTTGAGACTGCTGCGCCCTGCCTCCCTGGAAACCCACATCCGTCTATGCCCGCGCCCCATCTCCGCATCCCCGGATCACCCCGTCTGCTCATCTCCGCCTCTCCGCATCTCATCGTCGCATCCCCATCCCCCGGCCTCGCGCGAGCGCGACCACGGCGCGGCCAGCCCTGCGTCTTCCCGGGCGCTTCCGGCGCACAAAAAGGAGGCACCAACGATTTCAGGCCGGCGGCGATCAGGCCCGGGGATGAGCCTGGTCGTAGGCCTGTTTCATGCGGGCCGTCGTCACGTGCGTGTAGATCTGTGTCGTGGACAGCGACTGGTGCCCCAGCAGCGCCTGCACCGCACGCAGGTCCGCTCCGCGATTCAGCATGTGCGTCGCGAAGCTGTGCCGCAGCGTGTGCGGGCTGATGGCCGGGTCGAGCCCCACCAGGGCCAGGTACTTGTCCAGCTTCCGGCGGACGCTGCGCGTGCTCAGCCGCTGGCCGTGCTTGTTGACGAACACCGCCTCCTGGTTGAACGCAGCCGCCCGCGGGTCGGCACGGCGCATTTCCATGTACCGCCGGATCCAGGCCAGGGCGGTGGGAGCGATCGGCGTTACGCGGGCCTTCTTGCCCTTGCCGCGGATGTGCAGGGCCTCACCCACAAAATCAACGTCCACGAGATTCAGATCCACCAGTTCGCTCACTCGAACACCGGTGGAGTACATCGTCTCGAGCATCGCCCGGTCCCGAGCCCCCAGCAGCGTGTTCACATCCGGGGCTTCGAGCAGCCGCTTGACCTGCTCCTCTTCGAGGAACTTCGGCAGGCGCTTCTCCTGCTTGGGCGTGCGGATGGCCGACAGCGGGTTGCCGCCGACGTACGAACGCTTCAGACAGAATTTGTAGAAGCTGCGGAGCGTCGCCAGCTTGCGGGCGGTCGTACTCTTGGAGTACTCCCGATCCTTCAGAAACGCAAGGAAGCGACGGACATCCTCGGACTCGACGGCGAGCAATTGCTCGCGCGTCGCGACCTGAGGCCGTTGCGGGGGAGCCGCCAATGCGGTCGCCACGCCACCGCCGCCGTCGTGGGCGTCGGTCTCGTAGTGACCGTTCGGCACCGACGACGCCCCGCCGTCCTGCAAAAAATCGCAGAACTGGTGGAGATCGGCGGCATAGCACTTCGCCGTGTGGGGCGAAAAGTGCCGCTCGAACCGCAAGTAGTTCAGAAATTCCTCAATCAACGTGTTTGCACTCATGGCGCTACCAACGTAGGCGGCGAACCTTTGCTGATGCAACCTGGCCCGAATTGGACGGCCCGCCTCCAGGCGGACAATCCCCGCTAACCTGTTACCTGTTCGAGATCCATCTCCAGGCGACGGCCCATCTGATAACTCAGAACCGCCGCGTCGAACCAATCGAAATCATGCCCCGAGTCGGCCGCCATCTCCGCGAACGTGGCGATGATGTCCGCCTCGTTCCCGGCCTGGTAGCGGAACACGTACCGATGGTTCCCCTTGACCAGCGACAGTTGCCGAACGCAATCCATGACCCCTTACTCCTCGCGCAACGCCACCGCCGTCACCGGCATGCGACCGGACTGCTCCAGCAGATCCCGGCACACCGTGTTGCAGCAGAACCGGAGGTACCATTCCTGGCTGGCCAGATACTTCTTCCAGCCGAAAGGTCCCCCGCCCCCGTTACGCGACTCCGCGTAATCCTCCAACGCGTCCCGGACGACATCCTGCCGGGAATCGAACGTCCGCTGGCTCTGCGACCACGGGCGATGCGACCCGCGATCGTCCACCACCGGGAACGGCCTCGCCATCCGCGACGCCGCGACCGGATCCACCTGAGACGTCTCGATCGGTCGCCCGTACATCTGTGCCGCGATCCCCACAATCGGCGTGTAAGCGTCGTACTCCGTGACCGCCAACACGATGATCGCGTCCGCTCCGAGCCGCTCGCTCACCGCCAGCGCATGCTCGGGCGACTGAATCCGGTCCACTCCCTGCTCCGCGAGCACCGCCAGCACCCGATTCACGCCGATCACAGCCACGCCCGGCACCTGCGATAGTTCGCTCGCCAGGATGTCCGCGATCCGGACCGGATCGAAATCCGCGCTCCCGCTGAAGTTCAAGGCCGGCGCCACCGCGATCGCCGTATTCGGCGTGATCGCGGCCCAGCCGCCGATCGGCTTCCTCGAATGCGAGCAGCCGACGATGGATAGACACGCCACCGCGAGAACGACCCGAAGGATCGTCCCCCGATCCGCACGTCCCGCTCGACA
>JAPKGY010000394.1 GCA_026647385.1 Phycisphaerae bacterium
GGGACTCTGGCGGCGGGCATCGCTCACGATTTCAACAACCTGCTGACGGCGATCTCGGGCTACACCGATCTGGCCAAGTCACAGCTCGCGCCGGACCACCCCTCGCGTCAGGCGTTGGAAATCCTCGACGGCGCGGTCCGGGACGCGGGCGGGATCGCCAACTCGCTGCTGACGTTCAGCCGAAAAACCGCGACGGCGAAATCTCCGGTCCGATTCTGCACGGTCGTCCGGGACTCGACCCGGTTGTTCCGCCGCCTGCTGCCAGCCTCGATCCGGGTGATCGAGGAGTACTCATGCGACGAGGACCTGCATGTCTATGCGGACGTGGGTCAGTTACACCAGGTCTTGATGAACCTGGTCACCAACGCGCGCGACGCGATGCCCAGCGGCGGACAGATCCGCATCGCCGTCTCGGCGGAGGCCTCCGAGGAACCGGTCCGTACCGACCAAGCCGCGGGCTCGCCGGCGGTTCTGCTGGCGGTGGAGGATGACGGCGCGGGTATGGCGCCCGAGATCGCGGCGAAAATCTTCGACCCGTTCTTCACGACCAAGCCGCGAGGCAAGGGTACGGGGCTTGGCCTGGCGATGGTCCACGGGATCATCCAGGACCACGGGGGGCGGATCGAGATCCAGACGGAGCCGGGCAAAGGGACTCGCATCACGATCCGGCTGCCGAGCTGCCCCGCCCCGAAGGAGGGCAAGAGAGCCCTCAGTCCGAAATCGCCGCGGGAGCCCAGGGGGCGGACTATCCTGCTGGCTGAGGACAACGATTTCGTACGGTCGATGATCACGCAGACGCTCAAAGGGAAGAAACACCACGTCGTGGCGGTGGCGAACGGCGACGACGCCCTGTCCCGAATGAGAGACACCTCGGAACCATTCGATCTGCTCGTGCTGGACGTCGACCTGCCCGGCAAGAGCGGCCTGCAGTGTTTCGATGAAGTGCGAGCGACACATCCGACGCTGCCGATCCTGCTGATCACCGGCTCGCCGGGTGTCGAGGCGAGAGACGAGGACGAGTACTCGATCCTGCTGCGTAAACCATTTAGAATGGCGGAGCTGGCATTCGTGGCAAACAGGCTGCTTGCGGGTCCGCAAACGGAGGAGACATGATGACGACGCGGGGTATCCGGGTTCTGCTGGCTGACGATCACGATCTTTTTCGAGAGTCCCTCTCGGAGAAACTGAACCGGGAGCCGGACATCAGCGTGGTCGGTACGGTCAACAACGCGGAGGACGCCCTGCGAACAGCCGTCGCGTGCAAGCCGGACATCGTGGTGATGGACATCGATATGCCGGGCATGGTCAGCTTCGAGGCGGCGCGCCAGATCGGCGAGCGACTGCGGGAGACGCGGATCGTCTTTTTGAGCGCGTTCATCCACGACAACTACATCGAGCAGGCGTTGAAGGTTCGGGCCCGGGGATATCTGTCGAAGCGGGAGCCGTACGAAACCCTGGTGAACGCGCTCCGCGAGGTCGCGGCGGGCAACGCCCACTACTCCGAGGAGGTCCAGAGCCGGATCGTGGTCAGTGCGGAAGGGGCGCATCTGAGCCCGGACTACAAGTCCCGCTGCGCGACGCTGACGACGCGTGAACTCGAGGTGCTGGGCTATATCGCCCGCGGCCTGAGCACGAAAGAAATCGCCAAGGTCATGCACGTCAGCCCGCGGACGGCGGACAACCACACCACCCGGATCATGGCCAAGCTCGATATCCATTCGCGTGTCGAACTCACCCGGTTCGCGATCCGCGAGGGGCTTACCGAAGCGTGAGGGCGAGTGGCGAGCTTTATTCACCGGGGCGACGTTTCCACCTCCGTTAACCGAGAGGCGCGGTATTGCTCAAAAGGGCCGCAGGCTTTAGCCTGCGCGGCTGTCCGGGGGGGAGAGCCCGGCTTTACGGTGGAACCGCGCGGCTCTGCGCCGGGACGCGCGGGCGGGAGCCCGCGGGGTTGTGAGGAGTCCATCATTCGCACGCGGATGCCCCGGATGGAATCCTGGATTGCGAGAGTCGTCATGCGGAACTCACCACAACGCAGGGGCTCGGTTCGGCGGCTTTCATGGGCTGGCCTGGGGCTGGCGGTGGCGATCGCGGGTTGCGGGCCTCAGACCACGGCCGGGCCGGGGCACGAGCCCGCGCTGGCACCGACGACCGACCGGCTGATCGCGGCGTATCCGGACCTGGCGAGCAAGCGGTTTCAGGTCCTGGCGGACTTCGAGTCGCCGGAGCAGGCGTCCCTGTTCCGGTTGGAATCGGGCGGGCTGTCCAGTCCGCTGACCCTCAACACCGAACGGGCCCGGCTGGAGACGGGCGTCGGCTCGCTGAAGCTCTCGCTGCTGAACTCTTCGCAGCAAGTGGCGGCGATCGACTCACCGGGGACGAGGTGGGGGCTTTATCGCGACTGGACGAAGCATCACCTGTTGCTGATGGCGGTTTTCAGCCCGCGCGACCTGGGCGGTTTCACCTTCAGCATCACCAGCGGCATGGACCAGAAGCTCACCTACCGCCACCCGCGCATCTACCTGCGTCAGGGGTGGAACGTCATCCGAATCGATTTGGCCGAGCTTTCCGATCGAATCAACCTGGCCGACGTCCGCGAGATGCGATTCTGGGCCGAGCCGCTGGACACGCCGATCGACCTTTATCTGGACGATCTGATCCTGGTCGACAACGAGGCCGCGGTATTCGGCCGGAGCAACGGCGAACGCGGCGACCTGTACGTGAAGTCGCAGGGACGACGCCTGGTGGTCGGATCGGTCGAGCGGTTTGAACTGGTGTTCCACCGCGGTCGGATCGTGCAGTGGTTCGATCTGGCGCACGACCCGGCCCGGCTGCACAATCTGGCCGGCAGGGGTTCGCTCGGCCCGAGCCCGGTGGTGGTCGATCCCGTGCCCTCCGCGGCCGTCCGGCTCGACGACAGCTCCCAGTGGACGGGCTTGGGCCTGGCGGTCGAATCGTTCCAGAGGCTTCAAGAGGTCAATCCGGTACGGGCGGTGGTGGTCGGGGAATGGCGGTTCGGCCCGCCCGGCGAGCCGTCGAGCGAGGCGAGCCCCTTCCATCGCTGGGTCTATTGCGTGTATCCCGACGGGCGCATCTACCTGGAATGTCGGGGGACCGCCCGGTCCCCGACGTTCGAGCCGGCCGGGCTGGGCATCGTTTTCTCGTGCAACGGCGACCAGGGCTTCACCCGGCACGTCTTTGACGGGACGCCGGGGGAGGCGAGCGCCCCGATCGGACGGGAGCCGTTCGCCCTGTTCACGCGGTCGGAGCCCGGTCCGACGAGCCTGCTGGTGGTTCCGTTTCACCCGCTCGTCGTGCGGACGATGCGAACCGACGACGATCCGCGTCTCTGCGTGCTTTGGCGCCTGCCGCCGCAGGGTGAAGAGTTCCTGTTTAATGCGTTGGTGCGGGTCTGGCCGGGGGAAATCGGCACCAGCCGGGAGGCGGGGCCTTACGCGATCGATTATTGCCACCCGCTCTCGATCGTTCTCGACGCCGGGCAGTTGGTCCGCACGGACGACGGGGACCACGACAATGACGGTTACAGCGAGGCCCGCGGGTATTATGTTCTGCAACTCGACGCCAACGTCGCGAAGGTCCGGATCGACGGGCGGCGCTACCCGCGATTTTCGCCGGTGTTCCGGATCGTCGATGTCGCCCATCGCGACGTGTGGGCGTATGCCGACGGACGGCAGATCCGCAATGTCTACCGGCACCCGCAGGGCGACGTCCTGTTCACGGTGCCCGGGCCGATCACGGGGGAAACGCTGATCGAGGTGAATGCGGGACCCCGGAGTGGTCCGTAATCGGGAGCGCGAGCAGTGGATCTTCAAGGCAAGGCGGGAATCGTCACCGGCGCAGGCCGGGGCATCGGACGGGCGATCGCGCTTCGGCTGGCGAGCCGGGGGATGGACGTTCTGGCGGTCGCGCGAACGACCAAGGACCTGAAGGAAACCGCGTCACACGCATCGGGAATGCCGGGCAAGGTGCTCCCGCACAAGGCGGACGTCACCCGATCCGAGCAGGTTGACGCCTTCGTCCGGCGGGCGGTTACGGAGTTCGGCCGACTCGACGTGCTGGTCAACAACGCCGGGGCCGCACCCCTGTGCAAGATCGACGAGATCACCGACTCGCTGCTGGCCGACACGCTGGGGGTGAACGTGCGGGCGGTGGTCTACACCTGCCGGTCCGCCTGGCCCGCCCTGACGCAGGCCCGCGGCACGATCGTCAATATTTCCAGCCTCTCGGCCATCGATCCATTCCCGGGTTTCGCGCTTTACGGCGGGACCAAGGCGTGGGTGAACGTGTTCACTCAGGCGCTGGCGGCTGAAGGCCGGTCGCTGGGCATCAAAGTCTTCGCCCTCGGGCCCGGCGCGGT
>JAPKGY010000395.1 GCA_026647385.1 Phycisphaerae bacterium
GATGGAGAATGCCGGAGTCAGTTGAGGATTGAGACTGGAGAATCGAGAAAGGTCAGGCGGACTCGGGGAAGGCGTTCGCGAGTTTTGGAAGACGTGTCTCAACGATCCATTCTCGACGCTCAACCTCGCCCCGGCGAATGTTTGGATCGGGCATGGGTGACGACCAGAAAAAAGCGGGTGGTGGCGGGGATTCCCGCGTCTGGACGCGGCGGGATCTGATCGTGCGCGGCGGGCAGACGGTGGTCGTGGCAGGGGCCGCGGCCGCCGTGGCCCGGTATCTGCACGATCCGCGCGGAGACGCGGGGCTTCAGCCGCCCGAGCCGATCCAGTTGAAGGATTACTTCTCGTCGGTAAGTTTCTCGCCGGCTGCCCCACGAATCTCGGCCGCCTACGGCAGCGAGTCGGGAATCGACGACGTCGAGCAGGTGACGCGGATGGTCAAGGCCGCCGTCGGCGGGCTCGACCGCGATCTGGGGATGCGGAAGTTCATCTCCCGCGGCGACGTCGTTATGCTCAAGCCGAACGTGGGGTTCGACCGCGGACCGCAGCTGGCGGCGACCACCAACCCGCAGGTCGTCCGGGCGGTCATCCGGCTGTGCAAGGAGGCGGGCGCCCGGAAGGTCATCGTGGCGGACAACCCGATCGAGAATCCGCCGGCCTGTTTCGCCAAGAGCGGCATTCAGCAGGCGGCCGAGGATGAAGGCGCCACGGTGGTCATCCACGGCAGCGCGCACGACGCACCGGTTCAGGTTCGCCCGGGCAATCCGGACGCCGCTCGCAACGAAGCCCTCGGCACGTGGCCCATATTCTGGACGCCGCTTCGCGAAGCCACCAAGGTCATCGGCATCCCGCCGATCAAGGACCACAATCTCTGTTACGCCTCCATGGGCATGAAGAACTGGTACGGCCTGCTCGGCGGGCGGCGCAACCAGTTCCATCAGGCCATCCACAACATCGTAAGCGATCTGGGCTACATGATGCGCCCGACCCTGATCATCGTCGACGGCACGCGGGTCATGATGTACAACGGCCCGACCGGCGGGCGACTCGAAGACGTCCGCGTGGGCGGCGTCGCCGGTCGGCCGGTCATCGTGGCCAGCGTCGATCAACTCGCCTGTGACTCCTGGTGCGTGCAGAACCTGCTCGGCCGCGACCCGGCGGCGGTGAGTTACCTGGAAATGGCCTACGCGAAGTTCGGGCAGGACCCGCGCCGACTCACGGCCGCAAGCTGGCAGGACTATAAAACACAAGGAAAGGTCGTGGAGACGACGATCCAATGAAAAGAGGAGGTGGAGATGGAAGTTGAGAATGGAGAAAGCCCCGCCCGCATCCGCGGAGAATCCCGGAATGCAGCACAGCCTTTCCCAATTCTCAGTCTTCCACTCCTGTTTTGACGTTTTGACCTTGTGACGTTTGCTTATGCGGATTACGACCGTCCGAATCCTGGTTCAGATCGTCGTCATGACGATGTTCCTGCTGTTCGTGTTCGTCACGACGTTCACGCACCTGGACGACATGCCGGCGTTGCAGTTCTGGGTCAGCAAGTTCCTGGAGATTGATCCGCTGGTGGCGATCGCGACCGCGCTGGCGACGCACACCGTTTACAAGGGATTGCTCTGGTCGCTCGTGCTCCTGATCCCGACGCTGCTGCTCGGCCGATTCTTCTGCAACTGGATCTGCCCGTACGGCATCATTCACCAGTTCTTCGGATGGGCGTTCAACATCCGCTCAGCCAAGGAGCGGATCGACTCGAACCGGTACCGCCCGCTGTTCACCGTCAAGTACTATATTCTCGGGGCGATGATCCTCGCGGCCGGCCTCGGCAGCCTGCAGATCGGACTGCTCGATCCGATCTGCCTCCTGCACCGGTCGTTCACCGTGTCGGTACTGCCCGCATTGAACGTGCCGCCACCGGTAGCCCAGTATTTCGGCGATCCCAAGGTACACCAGTGGGGCTGGATCGTCGGTGCGATGATCGTCATCCTGGTGGGGCTGAACCTGGTGATCCCGCGGTTCTTCTGCCGGGTGCTGTGCCCGCTCGGAGCGACGCTCGGCGTGCTGAGCCGGTGGTCCCTGTGGCGGATCGAACGGGACCCGCACAAATGCACCGATTGCGACCTGTGTCTTCAGAGTTGCGAGGGGGCGAGCGATCCGCACACGAATTTGCGCAAGAGCGAGTGCTTCGTGTGCTTCAACTGCATCGAGGATTGCCCGCACGACGCGTTGAGCTTCGCGTTCCTGCCGAAGAAGGCCCACGAGGTGACTTGGCCCGACATCCCGCGTCGCCGGGCGATCATGGCGGCGCTGGCGGGCGTCGCGTTCTACCCCCTGACCAAGCTGACGGGCAGGACGACCACGGACTTCTCCGCCAAGGTGATCCGGCCGCCGGGGACGGTCGAGGAGCAGGAATTCCTCGAACGGTGCATCAAGTGCGATCAGTGCATCCGGGTATGCCCGACGAACGTGCTTCAGCCGGCGGGCCTCGAGTCCGGAATCGAGGGGGCCTGGACCCCGGTGATGAATTTCCGGGTCGGCTTCTGTCAGTTGAACTGCACCGCTTGCGGACAGGTCTGCCCGACGGGTGCGATCCAGCGGATCAGCGTCGAGCAGAAGCTCGGACTCGGGCCGTATGCCAAGGACGGGCCGGTGAAGCTGGGTACCGCCCACTTCGACCTGGGCCGGTGTCTGCCGTGGTCGAAAAACATTCCCTGCGTGGTCTGCGAGGAGGTCTGCCCGACGTCGCCAAAGGCGATCCACAGCGAGTATCGGCAGATGCTCGTCCGCGACGGTAAGAAGCAGGTGACGCAGGCCACCGAAACGACCGTCACCGTCGCGGACTATCCGCCGCCCGGCAGGGCGTTCGGGGAGGCGTGTTCCTTCCGCCCGAGGGAGTTCAGGGGCGATCGGACATCGAGCTACTACCTCCAGATCATTCATCGCGACGGCACCAGCGAGACCCATCGGGTGCTGAACAACGATGCCGATACGCTCGTGATCGGGGAGACCGACCCGGCCACCGGAGAAGTGATCAATGGGTCTCGGTTCACACGCATACCGCAGCGGGGGGACGTGGCGGCCATCAATCTGGAGTTCAAGGTGCCAAAGATCGACACCGAATTGTGCATCGGATGCGGGATCTGCGAGAAAGAGTGCCCGGTCGTGGGGGATCGTCGAGCGGTGTACGTGACGGCCGAAGGCGAAACGCGATCGCAGCAGTATCTGGAGCGAGATCGGAATCGCTCCTTGCGGTTGATGAAGGGGTAGGCAGCCGGTTGTGAGGGGCGAAAAGGGTGGCTGGGGAAGCAGGGTGCAAAAAGTGAGAAGAGGGTGAAGGGCAAGGCGCATGCCAAGGGTGAGGAGAGGGTGATGAGCAAGACGGGCGTGAAGGGTGCGACGAGGCTGGGGGGAGACCGGAAATGACGATGTTGCGGGTGTCTCGGCGCGGGGACAGCCGTGCCCTGTCCTGAATTCGGAGAATCGGCTTTTTCCTGCTCATTTCTGCTCGCCGGGAGTCCAAAGCCTAGCCGATGGTTGGGTAAGAGGTTACGTCTTTCAGTGCCGACGAAACAGGATTTATTGGACTCTTCGCGGATGGTATAAAAGTAGTAGTGAACGAGCGTCTGGACCGTGATACAGGGGGCGCCTCGCCCGCCGATCCTGGCGGGAGCGGGCGAGCGTGTTCGCGAGGGTGGTCATGCGAACGATAGCGCATGTGACGCATGAGGCGATTCACAAGGTCGGGGGGATCGGCGCGGTCATCGAGGGTTTGCTCACCAGCAAACCGTACCTGGCGGCCGAACAGCGAACGATCCTGATCGGGCCGCTGTTTCCGGGCGACGACGGGGCAAAAGGCCGGCTCGGGCCGGACGGCGAGGTGCTGTACAGTACCCTCGAGCATCTTCCGCCGCATCCGGTGAGCGAGGCCCTGGATCATGTCCGCCGACAATTCCACGTACAGATGGTCTACGGGCACCGGACGATCCACAACGTCCATAACGGGACGATGGTGACGGCCGAGGTCCTGCTCATCGACGTGAGCCGCATGAGCCTGCACCATGTGAACGTGTTCAAGGCCGGGCTCTGGGAGCATTTCGGCATTGATTCGCGGCGCTACGAGTCGTCGTGGGAATTCGATTTGTACGTGAAGCTGGCCCCGCCGGCGATCGCGGCGCTCAAGGCGCTCGGCGCCGCTGACGCGAACAACGAGTGCGTGATCGTCGCGCACGAGTTCATGGGCATGCCGACGGCGATGGCGGCCATGCTCGATCCGGGTAAGGTGTTCCGGACGGTGTTTTACGCCCACGAGGTGTCCGCGATGCGGCGGATCGTGGAGCAGCATCCTGGGCACGACGTTACGTTTTACAACGTGCTCTCG
>JAPKGY010000396.1 GCA_026647385.1 Phycisphaerae bacterium
GCATGTTTCTGGTTCAGTTCTTCAATGCCGTCGCTTGCCAGGCATACAAGTTCCTCGTCGCTCGGTATCTTCTCCTGAGGTGCATCGCAGAGGTCGGTCAGCAGTGCAAAGTGAAGCTGGGCGTCGCGATTGGCCAGAAAACACAGTTCGAGCGAATCCAGCAGATCCCGGACGCCCTGGGCGCTTGTGAGCATTGTGGGCACGACCACCATCGTCCGACAATCCGGCGGAATCCCCCTGGCGAAGTCCATCCTTGGCAGTGTCCGCGGGGCGACAAATCGCGTTACAAGCCAGCTCACTGCCGACACGCTCCAATGACTCGCGCACAGGAGCAACGGGACGCCCAACAGCAACAGGCCCCAGGGCCCCACGCCGTGGTGAGAGGCGGCCAGCGCGGCGGCTGCCGTCAGAACTCCCGTCAGAGTGAGGATGCTCCCGGCGTAACACGGGAGTGGCCAGTGGCGACCGATGCGTCGGAGGATAATCCTGACCGATGGACGAACGCCGACCGCGTGCTCGAGAAGAGAGCGGCCCTTGTCAACGAGATAGTAGCCCACGTGAGCCGTGCGGTCGTCGCCGCCGATGTGGGCAATCCGGTCGCGGGCGAGCTGGATGGCCCTCCGGGCAACCTCGCCTTCGGCCAGGGGGCTTTGTTTCGCGATCTCTTCCACCACGTGGCGGTACCGGTCGCGGGTGGCGAAATCCATGTTGTTGTAGACATCAACCGGGTCGCCGCGCAGGACGCGCTCAACGGCACTCATCGTCTCGACGAATTCGCGCCAATCCATCGTCGAGAGAAATCGAAGGCTGCCGATACTGTTGCTCATGGAAACCTGGTCGACGGCCTGGTTCTGGCCGTCCAACTGAACGAGCTGTTCGACGGTGCGATTCGTTTCGGCAAGCTGTTGCTCAAGCCAGGTCATGGGCAGGGTCAGGCCCGGGTTCTGGGCCCGCAGGCGGCGAGCGAATTCCGCGACGAACGCGCTGGTGAGGGGCGGATCCTCGCGGACCATGTCGGCCAGGGCCAGCACCAGGTTCCTCGGTGCCTTCTCAGCAACCTCCAGGATGCGGTCCGCCCAGAGGATCGCGGTGTCGTGGCCTTGCCGGCACTCCGCGATCCGGACGGCAACGCGGCGCAGGTTCTCGATCAGGGCCAGGCGAAGCATGATCGGGATCGCCCACAACTCGCCCAGCTTCAGGGTCGCGCCGGTCTGATAGGAGGCCACGAAACGGCTGAGATTCTCGGCGTCCACCCGGCCGTCCACGTGTGAAATCAGTTCCAGAACGATGGCATAGACGCGCGGATGGCCGGCCAACGGGCCGTTTGCGAGCCGCGGGAGTTCCGCACTGTACTCTCGGGGAAGATGCCGCCTTGCCGTTCTGATCTGCGATTCGATGAGGTAGAAGTTGTCCAGCAACCAGTCGGAGGCGGGGGTGATCCGCCGGCCCTGTCCCGCCGCATTCGTGACGAGTTCGTAGGCGTGAAGGAGAGCCACTTCGTTCTCGGCCAGACGCGGCAACAACCGGTCAGGCCCGCGACGTTCATCGGTCTCGTGCGAACCGGCGAGGGCGCTGGCGTGCCGCTTGAGTTGATCGGCGCTGAGCAGCTCAGACCGCAACGGCGGTTCAGCGCGAAGTTCCCCGTCGTGGCCGCGGGCGGCGCCGGACCACCGGCGGCGGATCAGATCCCCGAAAACCGTCTTGATCGCCACTGTCGATTCCTTCAACCCGCCATTTGTCCAGCTCGGCCCCGTTACCTCTTATGCTTAGTCCCGCCTCGCGACACCAGCTGCGGGAAACGGCTCGAGCCGTGACGGTCGCCAGACCCGCCACTCCCTGACGCGGACGGCAGATGCCGCCCTCACCTCTGACTGGCCCCGCTTCGCCCTACAACCCCGACGCGACGCGTCGGAAGTGGTATCCCATGATCGCGAGCGTCATCGCCTCCGGGAATGCGCGGCGGTGGAAGAGCAGCGCCTTTGTGAAGAACTTCCAGTACTCGCGCCGGTCGCGGCTCAGGATACCCATGACCCACAGTGACTTAAAGAAGGCCTTCATGTCGCACCAGGACAGGTGAATGGGTTGCCCTTGCGGACGATACTCGCGGAGGAACGTGAGGATGCGCCGATAGTACATCTTCGGTGTGTAGAGGCGTTTGACGAGCGAGCGGTAGCCCTCGATCAGCATTCGGCGGTCGAGTGTGGGAATGAAGTTCAGGCTGACCTCGACGTTGTTTCCGCTCGCCTCGTGGAGGATGCGGCCCTCTTGCTTGAGCCTCGAGAAGAGCTGCGTGCCCGGCAGGGCCTGGAGGAGACCGACCATGGCCGTAACGACGCCGGCCTCCTGGATGAACTCGATCTGCCGCTCGAAGATGTTGGGCTTGTCGCTGTCGAAGCCGACGATGAAGCCACCCATCACCTCGAGGCCCGATTTCTGGATCGTTTTGACGGCGGCGAGCATGTCGCGATTTGC
This sequence comes from Phycisphaerae bacterium, assembly GCA_026647385.1. Classification (GTDB taxonomy): domain Bacteria; phylum Planctomycetota; class Phycisphaerae; order UBA1845; family PWPN01; genus JAPKGY01. The sequence goes on from JAPKGY010000396.1 coordinate 2,473, forward strand.
GTTCTGAACCTTCGCACACTCGAGTAGGCTGTCCTCGTGCGGCGTCTCGATCCCGACGAAGACCCTCTTGAAGCCCGCGCGGACCATCAGGTCCAGCAGCTCCGGATCGTCGGCGAGGTTCAACGAGGCCTCGGTCGTGAACTGCAGCCGGATGCCGTGATCCTGCTCCCAGGCGATGAGTTCGCGGAGAAACGCCCTCACCTTGGCCTTGTTTCCGATGAAGTTATCGTCCACCATGAAAATCGGGTCCGTCCAGCCCGCGTTCACAAGGCTGTTCAGCTCGCGGATCATCTGCTCGTTGGTCTTGAGGCGAGGGACTCGGCCGTTCATCACGATGATGTCGCAGAACTCGCAATTGAACGGGCAGCCGCGCGAGAACTGAAGCGGCATGAGGGCATAGTGCTTGAATTTGATGAGGTCCCACCGAGGCACCGGCGTCAGCCTGATATCGGGCCGCTTCTCGTCGCGGTAGAACTCCTTGAGGTTGCCGGAGGTCATGTCGGCCACGAGCTCGGGCATAATGTTTTCCGCCTCGCCGAGGACGAAGTGCTTTACCTCTGGGAATCCCGTGTGGCCTGTGGTGAACAGGGGCCCGCCCGCGATGACGGCCTTGTCTAGTGTGCCGCAGCGGGCGATGACTTCTCGTGCGGACTTGGCCTGCGCGAGCATTGCCGAGACGAATACGTAATCCGCCCACGCGAGCTGTGCGTCAATGAGCGACGTGACGTTGAGATCAACGAGCTTGAGGTTCCAGTGCTTCGGGAGCATGGCCGCTACGGTCAACAGGCCCAGTGGCGGGAAGCACGCCTTCTTCGAGATGAACGACAGGACGTGCTTGTAGCTCCAGAAGGTGTCCGGCGTAGCGGCGGAGACCAGCAACACTCTCATCGCACAATACCTCACTATGCAGAGGACTCGGCTGACGGACCCTGTTCGCCAATCCGGTCCAGACTTCCATTGGACCTCGGGCATGTATGCCAGATCATCATGAGCCGGATACACGGCCTTTTCATTGAAAATCCAGGCGCTCCGCTGCGAAAAGCACGCGCTCCCCGCTGGGCAAGGTGCCGGTTCGACAGCGGACTTTTTCTCCCGTGCCGTACTCCCATCGCTCTTCGGGGCGATCGTTCACCTCGGCACTTTGGACCGTGCCGTGCGGCGCGAACAACTGCTCCAAATCGGAGCTGCTCACGTCGTAACCCATGTTCCCAACATACAGCTTTTTGCCCATCGAAGTTCTCCTGTGTGCGAGGGCATTGCGATCCGCATTCTGCCTTCCGGATCGCGTGTGAAAGAGGCCTTCGTTTCGGCCCAGAAAGGTAGGAAGGGCAACTGAGAAGGCAGTGCGGACCGGACCTAAAGATGTCGCATACCTGACTCACTCGACAAACCGACTGCTGATATTATAGCACGCCGCAGGCGAAGTGCACAGCCCCTCGTTTCAGCAACGGCGATTCCACAGCATGCCCGCAAAGGGGAGATGAGGAGAAGAAGTCATGGCTGACAGACCGGCCTGCCAGGTTCGCAGACCGGTTTGGGGGGCGCAGGCAGACAGGGAAGAAACGTCGACGCTGGCGGGAACGTTGAGTCTGAGGCAGGGTTGGACTTTCTCGAGCAAGCGCCCGGTACAGACGGTCATTGCCTCACAAAGCCGTCTCGCGGTCTCGGACACGCCAGCCCGCTCGGCGCGGCGAATACACCTTGCCCAGAGTAAACGTCCGGCGCGTGTTCTTGCCGCCGCCTGGGACCTCAGGGTCCTCCCCGGGCGTTCGATCCGCCGATGGCCCAACGAACAGCCGGGGCCCCAAGTCGAGGATGTGATCGGCCGCGAGCATCGTTTCGGCATCGTGCTCCACGACCACGACCGTATTCCCCAGGTCGCGCAGCCGGAGCAGGGTCTGG